>CAYVDU010000018.1:0-13019 GCA_964450765.1 uncultured bacterium
CCATGGTGAATTCCGGACTATGAAGAGGCCCTTGTTCTCCTTGACGAAAGACATGTCCTAAGAAAAAAATGTCCTTACATCCAAAAGAGAGCCATTTTTTCATGGAATATTCGGGAGATGTGTGCAGAAATGCTGTTTCTGTTTTTGTGATATGTGCAGGGATTGCGTCGATGCCTCGATCAAGCGGTGCTCTTTGGATAAGAGCTCCGCAATCAATTTCCAAAATGCTTTTTTCAAGAAAAAACTGACGCGCTCTTTGGAGCATCAAAGAGCGGTTTTTAAGATGGTGAATAAAATCAGGTGCTGGCTCGTGAGACATATTCGCCAGTACGGGTATCGACTTTAATTTTTTCCCCTTCATCGACGAAGATAGGGATTTGGATCTTCGCGCCGGTTTCAGTGATGGCCGCCTTCATGACTCTTCCTGAAGTATCTCCACGGACCCCTGGAGAGGTCTCTTTGACAATCATTTCCATGAACGTCGGAGGGGTGATTTCAATGACGGCTCCTTTGTAAAAAACCACTTGGAAGACAACTTCTTCCATAAGCCATTGTTGATTGTTGCCGATGACATCATTGAGAATAGCGGTTTGATCAAATGTTTTTTCGTCCATGAATACAGCGCCGTCTGTTTCTTTATAGAGAAAGCGCATGCTTTTTTCTTCAATATCTGCTAAGTCGAGCTTTTCGCCGGATTTGTAGGTCTTTTCAATGACTCGTCCATTGATCATGTTTTTCATTTTGATCCGGTTGAAAGCTTGTCCTTTTCCCGGTTTGACGAATTCATTGATGAGAATGAGATAGGGTTCTTTGTCGACTTCGACTTTCATGCCGACGCGAACTTCGTTGGTGGTGACAGATGCCATTGTTCGTATTCCTTCAATAGACTTTGGTAAATTATGCAGATAGATTTGTTTTAAAGCAACTTGACTTGGATCTAAGTATGTCTGTAGAATGAGGAATTATGGAACAAAACCCTCAAGAAGCAGAAATTGCCCGTCATACCTTAGAGCGTTATTCCGGTTGTTCGGTTGATGAGTTTCATTCTAATTTAATTTTAACGAATTTCCCTCGATATGTTGAGTATTTTGCCAAAGAACGCGGTGTCCCAATTAAAGAAGGGGCCATGTTTAAGGTGGCTCATTGTCCTAAAGATGAAGTGAGTATTTTAGATTTTAAAATTGGGTCTCCCGCGGCATCGCTGGTTGTTGATGTTTGTTCTTTTTTGCCAATTCGGGCCAGCATTCTTCTTGGGATGTGCGGAGGTCTAAGACGTCGTTACCAGGTAGGGGATTATTTGGTTCCTGTTGCCTCCATTCGAGGAGAGGGGACATCCGATTCTTATTTTCCTATTGAAGTGCCTGCTCTTTCGAATTTTTTAATGCAGAGAGCTGTGACTGAAGTATTGGATCGTGAAAATGCTCCCTATCATATTGGGATTACATTTACGACGAATACCCGTTTTTGGGAGTTTAATGAGGATTTTAAAAATCGTCTTAAAACGACCAAAGCTCAAGGCATTGAAATGGAATGCGCGACTCTTTTTGCTGCAAGCTATAAGAGGAAATTTACTTTAGGGGCTCTTCTTTTAGTGTCTGATCTTCCCTTGAATAGAGATGGCATTAAAACCAAAGAAAGTTCACAAAAAGTATTTGATACGTATACAGCCGATCACGTAGAGAAGGGAGTTAAGATCTTGAAGCTTGCTAGAGAAATGCAGGCCAAGAAAATTAAAGGTGCTTATCATCGTAATCTTAGCTATGTCTCTCAGATGAATGATTAGTTTTTTACCCCTGCCGGAAGTTCTCCAGCAATCACTGTCTCTTCTTCTTTTACCAAATGAATTTTTGAGATGAGATCGGTTGAGATCTCTTCTGTGAGCTTCTGGAGTATTGTTGCATACTTATGATACTCCGGCCATAGAACCAAATCCATAAAAGACTTGGCCACTCGAACCATCGCTGTGGTATGTTTTTGTCGCGCATAGCGGTATGTCCGAAGGCCGTGTTTGCTGCAAATAGTGACGAAAAGTTTTTTTTCCCAACGGCTATGTAGTCTAACAGTATATTCAATCGGTTGCGCAGTGATCTTTTCCTGGAGACGCTGTTTGGCAAACTCAGCAGCCTGACGCTCTCCATCACTCTTGGCGCCTGCAATCAGGGTCTCGATTTTGCGAATTTTATCGGCAATATCCACGGATAAACGGAGGTGAAGATAACAAATATTTTGTGCCTATGAAATCGAGGTAAACAGGGGCCCGTTTCGGGGTGTTTACCTCGATGTATAAGTATTTGCTTTAGGCTTTGATTTTGATATCAACGCCGGCAGCTACCGGAAGAATTTTGAGCTTGTCGATCGTGTCGAGTGTTGGGTCGAGAAGATCAAGCACACGGATGTGTGTTCTCATCTCAAACTGCTCTCGAGACTTTCTGTCGACGTGAGGGGAACGGAGAACTGTATAGATCTCACGTTTGGTCGGTAGAGGAATTGGTCCTACGACACGAGCTCCTGTCCGTTTTGCTGTCTCAACGATGTCGAGAACAGATCTATCCAGCATCCTTTGATCAAATGCTTTGAGCCGGATGCGGATTCTTTTTCTTGAGGATGATTGCTTAGGTGTTGCCATAATGAGTCTACTTTTTAATGATTTCTTCTTGGATTTTTGTCGGAACTCGCTCAAAGTGGCTTGGTTCCATGGTGTATGTTGCACGACCGGAGGTCATGGATCTTAGCGTCGTTGAATATCCGAACATTTCACTTAAAGGAACTTCAGCAGTTACGTCGATGGTTCCTTTGAGAGAATCTTGGCCTAGGATTTTTCCGCGTCTGCGGTTTAAATCTCCAATCACATCTCCGACAGACGCTTCAGGCGTTGTCGCGACGACTTTCATGATTGGTTCTAGGATGACCGGTTTCGCTTTTCGCGCTGCATCTTTAAGAGCCATTGATGCGCAGATCTTAAAGGCCATCTCACTGGAATCTACCTCGTGGTATGATCCATAGGTGATGGCGATCTTCATATCAATGAGAGGATAACCGGCGAGAACTCCCGTCGTTAATCCTTCCTCGATCCCTTTGATACATGCTGGGATGTATTCTTTTGGAATGACGCCCCCGACAATCTTGCTTTCAACGAGATTGCCTTTCCCCACTTCATTCGGTTCAATTTCAAGGCATACGTGAGCGTATTGACCTCGTCCACCGGACTGCTTGACGTACTTTGTTTCTGTGGATGCGTTGGCAGTGATTGTTTCTTTGTAGGAAACTTCAGGTTTTCCAACGTTCGCATCAACAGAGAACTCTCGAAGCATACGGTCGCGGATGATTTCGAGGTGAAGCTCTCCCATTCCCTTGATCAGGGTTTGTCCTGTCTCTTCGTTTGTTTGTACTCGGAAGGTAGGATCTTCTTCAGAGAGGGCAGACAAAGCAAGAGATAATTTTTCCCGATCCGCTTTGGATTTTGGCTCAATCGCCATAGAAATCACAGGATCAGGGAAGTTCATTTTCTCTAAAAGAAGAGGTTTATCTTCTAAGCAGAGAGTATCTCCTGTTGTCGTATATTTTAAGCCGATGCAAGCTGCGATGTCCCCGGTAAAAAACTCATCTCGGTCTTTTCTCTGGTTCGCATGCATCTCAAGAAGTCTTGAGACCCTTTCTCTTTTGTCTTTTGTCGTATTGAGAATCGCAGTTCCTTTAGCAAGGGTTCCGCTATAAATACGGATGAATGTCAGTTTACCCACATAAGGATCTGTCATGATTTTAAACGCAAGAGCGGAAAGAGGACTGTCATCGGAAGGCGCAAGCTCGATGGTTTCATCAGAGTTGATGGCATGTCCTTTGATCATCCCACGGTCAATTGGAGATGGCATCCAAGCGACGATCGCATCTAGGATCTGCTGAACCCCTTTGTTTTTAAAGGCTGTTCCGCAAAGAACTGGATTGATCTTTAACTCGATGACGCCTTTTCTTAAAGCGGCGTGAATCTCTTCCTCAGAAACAGTATCCGGCGCTTCAAGCACTTTCATCATGAATTCTTCGTTAGATTCATCAATTGTTGCCAATTCTTCGAGGAGTTCCATGCGCATCTTTTTGCACTGAGCGAGAAGATCTGCGGGGATTGCTTCGATTGCGTATTTTGCACCCATCGTCTCATCATGGAACAGATAAGCTTTCATGCTGATGAGATCGACCATCCCTTTAAAACCGCCTTCGGCTCCAATAGGGCAGTGAACAGGAATTGCATTCGCATGCAGTTTTTCACGCATTGTTTTTACTGCATTGAAAAAGTCGGCTCCCGTTCTGTCCATTTTATTGACGAAAGCAACACGAGGTACTTTATAACGATCTGCTTGACGCCAAACGGTTTCTGATTGCGGTTGGACACCGGCAACAGCGCAAAATACGGCAACAGCTCCATCAAGAACACGAAGGGATCTTTCTACTTCAATCGTGAAATCTACGTGTCCGGGAGTGTCGATGATATTGATTTTGCAGTCGCTCCAGTAAACTGTCGTTGCTGCGGAGGTGATCGTAATTCCTCGTTCACGTTCCTGCTCCATGAAGTCCATGGTGGCAGCTCCCTCGTGCACTTCGCCGATTCGGTGAACACGTCCTGAGTAGAAGAGGATACGTTCGGTGGTTGTTGTTTTCCCCGCATCAATGTGGGCCATAATTCCAACGTTACGGACGTTGGAGAGTTTATCTTTATCAGATCGTTTGCTCATGTTTTCGTCCCTTCAATTACCATTTGTAATGAGCAAAAGCTTTGTTTGCTTCAGCCATGCGGTGAGTATCGTCTTTTTTCTTGATTGTAGCCCCTTGATGGTTAAAACAATCGACGAGCTCGCTGCTGAGAGCTTCTTCCATGCTGCGGCCTGGTTTTGCGCGGGAGTTGGCAATAATCCACTGCATCGCCATCGCGGCTCGTCTGTCATTTGGGATCTCGACAGGAACTTGATAGTTAGCCCCTCCGATTCGGCGTGTTTTGACTTCGAGTGCTGGCTTTGCGTTCTCTAGGGCTTGTTCGAAAGCTTCAAGAGGATTTTGTGCCTTGACTTTTTCAGCGAATTTTTCAAGAGCATTATAGACAATTCTTCGTGCGGTGGTTTTCTTTCCATACATCATCAATTTATTGATGAATTTTGAAAGAGTTTCACTTCCGTAGATCGGGTCTTGAGCGATCCTTTTTTTAAAGACGCGTTTTCTTCTGGACATTTGGATATTCCTAATCTTTTTGGTTTTTTCACCCGGCTTTAATGAGAGCCTGTCCAGGGATTTGGCTGGAGTCCAGTCGAATCCTTGAACAAGGAACTAGATAGCTGGCTAGTTCCTGGTATTACTTCGGTTTCTTCGCCCCGTACTTAGAGCGTGACTTTTTGCGATCCTTAACGGCGGCACAATCAAGTGTTCCTCGGACGATATGGTAACGAACCCCAGGAAGGTCTTTTACTCTACCTCCGCGAACGAGTACGATACTATGCTCTTGAAGGTTATGACCTTCTCCAGGAATGTATGCAATGATCTCTTGGCCGTTTGAAAGACGTACCCAAGCTACTTTCCGCAAGGCGGAATTTGGCTTTTTAGGAGTCTTTGTCTTTACTTGAAGACATACGCCACGGCGCTGAGGGCATTGTTGTAGGGCAGGCGATTTGCGTCTTTTCACCTTGTCTGTCCGCCCTGTTTTAACGAGCTGATTATAAGTAGGCATGAATGCCGTCTCCTCTAGAATACTAATCGTAAGATAGCAGGTAAATATACAGACCTTAAGAAATTAACGCAAGGGATGAGTTTTGCGCGAACTGCCTCTTTAGTTTGTTTTTGTTTTGTTTTTATTGTTTATTTGTATTTGTTTGTGTTTTATGTGTTTAATTTGATTTTAATTATTTTATTGTAAAATAAAAGATTTTAAATATAGAATCTGAAATGAAAGGGGATGGATAAAGACGAAGCTTACGACGCTAAGTTTGGAAGCAATGTCTTCAAGGTCTTTAAAATCCATCCCCTTTCGCTTTTTTTAGAGGAACCATGAAGCGTCACATTGTTGGTCTTTTCCTGTTTGTTTTCATTTTCGTTCAGCCCTTGTCTTCTCAATTACAGCCTTTGAAAATGCAAGATGTTCCTCGCATCATGGAAAAGTTTTTAAGTTTGCACATCACTAATAAAGAGCTTTCTACGGCGTTGGTTCGTAGATCGTTCAAAATTTATATTGAGCAGTTTGATCCGGACAGGTCCTATCTTCTTGAGAAAGAAGCGGCTCCCTATCTTTCTTTAAGCGAAGCCAAGGCCCAAGAGATTTTACAGCGCTTAAAACAGCATGATTACCGTGATTTTATTGCTTTAAATCAGCAGATTCAACAATCGATTTTAAGGGCTCAAGGCTATCGCAATGAATGGGTTCAGAAATTCATTGGGCAGCAAGGAGAGATTGCTTTGAGCCCGACTCCTGCGTCGTCTCAATTTGCAACCACAGAGCAAGAGTTAAAAGAGAGGCAAAAAAACCGAATGGCTCGGTTTTATTCTTTCCACAAAGCGCGCAGTCGTCTTGATACGGTAGAAAGAAAGCATAAAGTCTTTGTTCTTTTTGAAAGCAAGATCAGACGTATTGAATACAATTATCTTTTTTTAATGCAGGATGGATCCTCTTTGTCTCAAGAACGGATTGAGCATTTGATGGCGCTTCGTATTCTTAAAGCGTTTGCAAAAAGCTTAGATACGCACACTTCTTTTTTTAGTCCGGAAGAGGCCTATGAAATGCGTCTTGGTCTTGAAAAGCAATTCAATGGCGTTGGGGTTGTTCTTTCGGAAGGAATTGATGGGATTGCCGTTGCTGAAGTCATTCAGGGGAGTCCTGCCGAAAAATCAGGAAAGATCCGGGTGAACGACTTTTTAGAGAATATCGATCGTTTTTCCGTTCGTTCTGTCACCTTTGAAGAGGTTATGGAGCATCTGAAGAATAAGGGGAAGGAAGAAATTATTTTAGGCTTTAAGAGAGTCGATCCGGCCACTCAAAAAGAAGTTCACTATTCAGTTTCTTTGCAAAAACAGCCGATTGTGATGAGCGAAGAAAGAATTCAGACGGCGGTGGAGCCTTTTGGGTCTGGGATTATTGGGAAAATAATTCTTCATTCTTTTTATGAAAATGCGGATGGATCAAGTAGTGAGAGAGATATTAAAGAGGCGATTCGTTCTTTTCGACAGAAAGGGGAGCTTCTGGGGCTTGTGCTCGATTTAAGAGAGAATTCGGGTGGTTTTTTGACGCAAGCGGTGAAAGTGGCGGGTCTTTTTGTGTCGAACGGGGTGATTGTAATTTCAAAATATGGTAGAGGAGAGGTCCACTACTTAAGAAATATTTCAGGGCGTAGTTTTTTTAATGGGCCCTTAGTCGTTTTGACATCGCAGATGTCTGCGTCGGCAGCTGAAATCGTAGCGCAGGCTTTGCAAGATTATGGAGTGGGTCTTGTTGTCGGAGATAAGAGAACTTTTGGTAAAGGCTCGATCCAGTATCAGACGGTCACAGATCCGAATGCAGATGTCTTTTTCAAGGTGACAGTGGGAAGATATTATACTGTGTCAGGAAAAGGAACGCAGATTAATGGTGTGATTGCAGATATTGAGGTTCCAACGCCCTATGCTCCGTATAATATTGGGGAGAAGTTTTTAGAATATCCTCTTCCTTCGGATCAGGTTTCTGCTGCCTACGTAGATCCTTTAAGCGATTTAGATGAAAGAACAAGACGCATTTTTCAGGCGAGATATCTTCCTTTCCTTCAAAGAGTTGTTCCTTTTTGGAAAAAGATGTTGCCGACGCTTAAGAAGAGAAGTGCAGAGCGGTTGGCTACAGATCCCAATTTCCAGGCCTTCTTGAGAAAGATTGATACGATTCGAGCTCGATCAGCTGGAGTTCCAGTGAATACAGTAGATGAGCCTGTGTTTATAGGTCTCGAAGATTTACAGATGCAAGAATCGGTCAACATTGTTCAGGATATGATTCAAATGGAAAATGAGGCTCGTTCTTCTCAGGATGCAAGAGAGTCCTTATTGGAAACCGGTTCTTAAGTGAAGAGTGATCTTTGAATTTGGGGATAAATAAGATCAGCGCAGAATGAGAAGAGAAACGCAGAAGCGCAGAAAAAAAAGAAAATCGCGAAGCGCGAAAAAAGAGAGAAGAAAAATGAAAATTTCATCGAAAATCTTTCTCATTTCCACAGGAGAATAAACCCAAAACTCAGGTTAGTGGAGTTTTCTATTTTGGGATATAGTGGATTAAATTATAAATTGCATGCTTTCGCACTTGCCAAAACATGCAATTTATAATTCAATCCACTGTATGTTGACTTTCTTTCTTTCGCGCTTCGCGATTTCTTTTTTTCTGCGCTTCTGCGTTTTTTCTTCTAATTCTGCGCTGATCCTTTTTCTTCTTCTTCTTTCTTCTCTTCTCATTTTGCATTTAGGGTGTTGATTTGGGAGAGCCATTTCACAAAAAGATCAATCTGCGATGGATCGAGACCGAGAGTGAGTCGAATGGTCGAACTATCGTCTCCAAAGAGAAGTCCAAAGTTGGGATGGTAAAATCCAAAACTTCTTCGATAAAAAAGAGGATATTTTTCCTGGACGCAGTGAAGAGTCAGAGATCCTCCGATCAAAGCCGCTGCTTTGAGTTGATGCAGAGGCCCTGAAACTCGAATGTCGATAAAGGTGGGTTCCGCGTTTGTTTTAAAAGGGATGACTCGATAGGTGTTTTTTGGATGAGAGAGTTCTTTAGGGATTTTAGTTAAAAGAGTTTGCGTGTTTTTCACAATGAGATTTCGATATTCTTTCGTCAGAGGAAATGCTGCTTTATATGCCAAAGAAAGCCAGTTGATGCTTAAAGGATCTGTGATGCGTGTTTGATCTTGACACAAGGCAGTAAAGGGCATCCACTTTGGATCATGGTTATGAATCATAAAAAAGGGAGCTACAGCGCAGTGATCAAGACCAAAAAGATCAAATTTAAGTCCGCTTTTATAAAACACAAGGTTGATTAAACCTTGCTTAATCGGCTGAGTAAAGGTTTGGATGAGTGTTTTTAGTTGTTCTGAGTCGGCAGCATCTAAGGTAATGTCGATGGCAACTGTGAAAGGACGAGTTGGGTTATGTGCGATGACCTTATGGATGATTTCTTCGATATTTTCCGCATTGTATGAGAAGTTCGCACCGAAATCCCTCTTTAACACGGGATTCAATTGAGTGAGGATGAGGCGGACATTTTCCCAATCTTTTTTTTGTGCGCATGTAATTGACGTCGCATTTTCTTTTTCTAATAGATGGATTGTTTCAAAATAGGTGTTTTCTCCATAGAGAATGGGAGCGTTTTTGTTTGCTTTGAGGATGCCGGATAAGCTGCTCATGCCGCACGAGTGAAGAGCGTAGGCGCTGAAAGGTTTTAGTGAATCGGGAATGAGAGGAAGAACATTTGCATAAATTGTTTGAAACGACTCGTGAGAGAAGGGGGATAGTATTTCAAGAAGGGAAATAAGATGGCAATTGATCTCTTCACAAAGAGAAACGATGGGGAAGAAGGAGTTTTTTTTTATTTGTATTGTTTCGAGCTTCTCTTTGATTTTGTGCAATGAGAGGATGGCAATGGATGTCCGCGTAGGACAAGTGCTGATTTCTTCCCATTTTTGTAGGGGAGTTTCTAAGAGGAGAGTTTGGATCATCGAGGTCATTGCAGAAGTAAGAAGGTTATTTTCTAAAGGATTTGAAAAGGAGAGGAGATTTTCCTTGAGAGAGAGGAGTGTTCGATTGCAAAGGATTGTTTTTTTTGGTGTGGATGATAATTGGGGTGCGTTTCGGTTGAGTTCTATGAGCGTTGCCGATAGGCCAAGGTGAGAAAGGCTTTGGAGGAGTATTTGATGGATTTTGTCTTGGTTTTTTGAAAAAAGAGGAAGAATTCTGAGCCCTCCAATGGATGGAGTCAGCATATTTTCGATGACAATAAGATGAGAAAGATCAATGGAGTGTTTGTGGGAGGTGGAGAGGATTTGAGTTTTGATATTTGACCATGATTGCATCCATTCATGAGGTGATGTTTTTAGAATTTCTGTGATGTCAAGAATTGCGAATGTATTTTTTGCGATGGAAGGTAAAGTCGTTTCGATGCTGCTTGCTGAGGTGATTTTAAAGTAGTTAGGAAGATCGTTTTCAAGAGAGAATGGGCGAGTGAGGATGAGAGGAAAATCAAGTGGATGAGGAAGTGATTTTTTCCAAGAGTTTACCCTTTTAAGATATGTTTTTGAAGCTGTTGAGTAAGGATCTCTTGCGTAACAGTTTGTCGTGTCTGGATGTGTTTGGAGTGGGTATTCAAACAAGGGGCTCATCCAAAAGATTTCCGCATTGAAAAATCCGTTGGCTTTTGTCAACCATTCTTGTTTGAGAAATTGGATCAGTTGCGTTGTTTCTAAAGAAGAGACTGTAATGTTTGAGAGATTTTTTTCGTTTTCTTTCCAGGAATCATGAGGGTGGTTTTTGGGAGAAGAAAAGATGGAAGAAGTAGATTGCTCGACGATTTGATTGCAAATTTTAGAAAAAAAAAGACATTCCCCAGATGTTAAAGGAATGTTCCAAGGAGAGATCCAGCAAATAGCGGATATTAGGCAAAATAGGTGTGATAATGCCAAGAATAAAAGCGATGCCGCTAAGTAGATGATTTTTTGATACAAAGAACGCACAGCCAAAAAGAGCATAAAAAGAGCAGTGATTCGGAAAAGAACTGTTTTTGTCTTCTGCGTGAACGTGACGTTTTGTAACATTCTATATTTTTACCTTCCTTAACCTGAGCGCATTTGTGATTACAGAAACAGAGCTGAATGCCATTGCGCCGCTTGCAATGATAGGACTTAAAAGTATCCCGAAAAAAGGATAAATAATTCCGGCAGCAATGGGGATTCCAAGCGAGTTGTAGATAAATGCGAACCAAAGGTTTTGCTTGATATTGCGAAGGGTGTGTTTGCTAAGGCGTCTTGCTCGAGCGATTCCCCTTAAATCGCCTTTTACGAGTGTGATTTTGGCACTCATCTTAGCAACATCTGTACCAGTTCCCATGGCGATCCCGACATCTGCTATGGCAAGTGCCGGTGCATCATTAATTCCGTCTCCTGCCATAGCCACAATATGACCCTCTTTTTGTAGACGTTTTATGATTTTATTTTTTTCTTCGGGTAAAGTTTCGGCGTAAATTTCATCGATTTTAAGAGTTTTCCCAACAGCCATCGCAGTTAAGGTATTGTCTCCGGTAACCATCACGATGTGAATTTTTTCTTTATGGAGCATTTCGATGGCTTCATAAGTGGATTCTTTGATCTTATCCGTAACAGCAATTTCTCCGATGATTTTGTCATCAAGCGCCAAATAGGAGATGGTTTCCGGAGTTGGGTTCTTGTTGTTTGTAGAGAGTGGTATATTCAGGCTTCTAAGAAATTTTTCATTTCCAAGTATCGCTTTTTGGTTGTGGATCCTTCCAAGAATTCCTTTTCCTTTGAAACTTTCAAAGTTTTCAATGGCAAGTAAGGGGAGTTTTTTTTCTTTTGCAGCATTAACAATCGGGATCGCTAGTGGATGTTCGCTTGCAATTTCTAAGCTGGCTGCGATTTGAAGGATTTCATTTTCAGTTTTTTCGCAGAGACTATGGATCCTTGTGAGCTTTGGCTTTCCCTCTGTAAGAGTCCCTGTTTTGTCAATGACAACAGTATCCACTTTAGCCATAATTTCAAGAGCTTCAGCATTTTTGATGAGAAGCCCAAAAAGAGCTCCTCTGCCAATTCCTACCATAATTGACATTGGAGTGGCAAGTCCTAGAGCACAAGGGCAAGCGATGATTAAAACAGCCACAGCATTGATGAGACCTAAGCTAAGTTGAGGCTTTGGTCCTAAAAAAAACCAAATGAAAAAGGTGAAAATGGCAATGCAAATCACTGAAGGGACAAAATATGATGAGACTGCATCTGCTAATTTTTGAATGGGAGCTTTGCTTTTTTGCGCTTCGCTAACCATGTGAATGATACGGGATAAAAGAGTTTCTTTGCCGATGCGCTCTGCTCGCATGATAAAGCTGCCACTTTGGTTTAATGTAGCTCCTGTGACTTTATCATTGATTCCCTTGGATACGGGAATAGGTTCTCCTGTCATCATTGATTCATCAACAGAACTGCTTCCTTCGACGATGATGCCATCTGTTGGTACTTTTTCTCCGGGCTTGACTCTCAAGAGATCTTCTTTTTTTACTTCACTTAAGGGAATCTCTTTTTCTAATCGATCTTTGAGAATCAATCTTGCTGTAGAAGGAGTTAGTGTAAGTAATTTTTTAATGGCTTGATTTGTTTTGCTTCTTGCTTTGAGTTCTAAAACTTGGCCCAAAATGACAAGAATAGTGATGACGCTTGCTCCTTCGAAATAAAGATCAATTTTAAAAAAAGAAGGAAACAACGAGGGCCAAAGAAGAGCGATCAGACTATAGATGAAGGCTGTGCTAACGCCAAGGCTAATTAAAGTGAACATGTTTAAACGTACATTGATGATGGAGTTCCATCCTTTAACGAAAAATGGGAGGCCGCTCCATAGAATAACTGGAGTTGTGAATACACATTGAAGCCAAGGATTAAGCTTTGGCAATAGTGAATGAAATGAAGCAAGAATGAATGTTGGAATTGTAAAACATAAGCCAATCCAAAATCGGAGACTCATTTCTTTGAGTTCTCCATCTTCTTGGGTTTCTGATCCTCTCGGCTCTAAAGACATTCCGCAAATAGGGCAAGATCCTGGATGGGGTTGAATGATTTCCGGATGCATGGGACAGGTGTATTCTTGCATGTTATTCTTGGATGAGATCGATTCTTAGAAATGCCATATAAGAAAATGGCGCTTTTTTATATTCGGATTGAATGGATTCGGGGATTAAAGAAACGCTCCCTACAAACCCAAGACCCCATAGAGTGTAATCAAGCAGGGGGAATTCAAAAATGTAACCAAGATCGACCTTCCCC
>CAYVDU010000019.1:0-12689 GCA_964450765.1 uncultured bacterium
ATAATTCAATCGCGGCACTTTGAATCAATCCCAATGGGTGCCTTTCAACTGGAACCACTATATACTTGCCAAGAATCGCGACTTTGATTGCGCAAGAGGTCTATTTATTTGAATCGAACAATATTGAAGAAGTGATCAGAAAAGCAGATTCTTTTTTGCAAGTTTGCAATGTACTCGTCTTTCTCTGTATAGTAATCTAGCAGTTTTCCCGATTCGTTATAAACAGCAGCTTCTCGTGCGGCTGATTGAAGTTCTATACCACTTCCAACAATCAGTTGATCTAGGCTATTTGGGTCTAGTATCCCATCTTCAAAAATTTGTGATGCGAATGGGTCTTCGGGACGTCCAATAAAGGAACTCCAAGCAATAGGAGTTGGAGCATAATAGTCTGTTTCTCGGAAATCTTTGCTGCCGGCGAATAATTTGCGTAATCTTTCTATATATTGACCGCCTCCTAACTGATCAAAAACATTTAAGTCTCCTCCGATGACAAATTGTTGTTCATCAGGGGCATCTTGAAAAAAGTTTATTGCAAATTCATGAATTTTGGCTGCTGTCCTCATATAAATGTCGTTTTGAATCTGATGATCCGTATGTGTGGTGAAGATCGTAAATACTTTGTTTGTATGAGAATTTCGTACTCTTACGCCAAGGATTTTACGAATGCTTCCAGATTCAGTAGGTAAATCTCCTAATTTTATTTTAAGAACCTCTAAATCGCGGCTTAAAGCTATGGTAGAGGTGAATGCTGTTGCCTCTCCTAGCACTTTTTCTTCTCGAGGGGCTAGAGTCATTTCTCCAGAAATATTGTTCACAGAAATCCATTGAAGATCTCTCTCTACCAATGTTTGTTTTAAATCGTTTAATGCTTGAGGTGTTACCTCTTGTAGCGCCAGAAAACAAGGTGAATTTGGAGATGCTGAAATGACTTTATCGATGAGTTGCTTGAATACGTTGGTTCTCATATCCCAAGTAAAAGGAGCTTCGATCTGCTCGGATTTTTTTTCTTCTAGAGACTGGAAAGCTTTTTCGGGATTTTGTTGGATAATTTTTGTAGCATGATGGGTGGTTTTCTCTATTTGACTTGCACATTGGGTCAACCGTGCGATCAAGATTTTGTGACGTCCTGTGAATGTGGGAATATCTTGAATGACTTCTTGACTCCAGATCAAAGTTTTTTGCTTTGCATTTTCTAATGCAATTTCTAAGGATTGACCTTCTTGGAGATAATCTTGTGTGCATTTAGTAAAATATTTAGAAATGAGCTGAGAAAATGGAAAGTGTTTGAGTGCGAAAAGAGAAATTTCAGTCAATTCTTCTATAGACAAAGGAAAAGGAGTATTTGAATTTTTTGAATGATCCTTGATCCAGTTAAAAATTTTGCTTTCTTGCGCTAATTCTTGATCTTCAGGGTAAAGAATATTTCCATAAATACCAACGACTTGATCGCAGTCCTCTTCTGAAGGTAAAGAGGCGTCAATGTGGTGACTGGAAGGAGGTTGAATGTGGGCTGGGAGTGCGCTTATGTCATGATTGATCGATGGTTGTAGCATTGGCGGGGTGGCCAATAAATGGTTCATTCTGCGAGTGGATGTGCGATAGGAAGGTTCTTTGGAGGGGGATGAGATTGAAATTGTTTTGGTGTGGGTGGGTGCGGCTACAGTTGTTGAGAGGGGAGAGGAAATTAGAGATAATGCTAATAAAGAAGAGATTTTAGAAATAGACATTAATTGCACCTATTCTTGATTTTTTTTGTGTTTAATTTTCGTTTTTTATTGTTTTTTTTGTAAATTTAAATGATTTTTATTTGTTGGTTTTGTTGCTGTTGATAAATTCTATTTTTTATATGATTCATGTGTTTTTTTGAGAGATGACCATGTTATTCAAAATGCTTACTTTTTTTTGTGTGGGGGCTTGTTATTGCTTCGGATTAGATCTTTTGAAAGAGATGTCTTTAGAAGAAAAAGCAGGCCAGGTGTTGATGGTTCATTTTAATGGAGAGGTGGTCAACGAAGATGCAAAGACTTTAGTGCAAGATGTAAAGGTGGGTGGGATTATCTATTACAACTGGTCTAATGGATTGACTTCTCCTAAGCAAGTGAAAGCTTTGAGTGAAGATCTTCAAAAGCTGGCAAAGGATACTTCTAGATCGATTCCTCTATTGATTGCAGCAGATCAAGAAGGGGGTATTGTTGCTCGATTGCAATCAGGATTTACCAGTTTCCCAGGGAATAGGGCTTTGGCGGAAACGGGAGATCCAAATCTTGCAAGAGAGGCGGCATTAGCAATTGGACAAGAGATGCGAGCCGTTGGGGTTAATATGAATCTTGCTCCTGTTGTGGATGTGAATAGCAATCCTAAAAATCCGGTCATTGGAATTCGTTCTTTTGGGGATGATCCGGAGACAGTCATTGCGTTTGGAGAAAAATCTTTGGATGGATTTAGACAATCTCAGGTGATTTCTACATTAAAACATTTTCCCGGCCACGGTGATGTGGGCATTGATTCCCATGAAGATTTGCCTGTTATTTGTAAATCAAAAGAAGAGTTAAAGAAAGTAGAGCTTCTCCCTTTTGCCAAGCTTGCTTCATCTGCAGATGCGATCATGACAGCGCATATTCTTGTGCCTGCTTTTGATACAGAGTATTGTTCTACGCTTTCGGAAAAGACTTTAAAATACTTAAGAGAAGAGATTGGTTTTCAGGGTGTCATTGTTACAGATTCTCTTGTTATGAATGGAGTTCTTAAAAAATGCCATTCAGTAGATGAAGCCTCTATCATGGCCCTAAATGCAGGCTGTGATCTTTTGATTTTAGGCGGTAAACTTCTCTCCTCTGAAAATACAGGACTCGAATTGACCGCGGCAGATGTTCAACGGATTCATCGTTCTATTGTAAAGGCTGTTCAAGAGGGACGCATTTTAGAAGAGAGATTAGATGAGGCTGTGGCAAGAATTCTGATGTTAAAAAACCGGCATGAATTATCAACAACGCAACCTATAGATCTTTGTGAGACAGTTTTCACATCGGAGCATCGTATACTTGCTCAAAAAATTGCTTCTCTTGCTTTGAAGTCTACAAAAAAGAAAT
This sequence comes from uncultured bacterium, assembly GCA_964450765.1. Taxonomy (GTDB): domain Bacteria; phylum Chlamydiota; class Chlamydiia; order Chlamydiales; family SM23-39; genus DAIDHZ01. The sequence goes on from CAYVDU010000019.1 coordinate 3,090, forward strand.
CTTGTAAAATTGCACATTTAAAGGATCAGAAGTTATTTGTTATTGCACCTGAGATTTTGCAGAATTCTCTTCGTAGCACGTCCTTATTTCAAATGGGAAAATCAGTAGATTCCTATTTTTTTAATAGTCTGAATCCATTGAATAGCGAGATAGAAGCCGCAAAAAAACAAGCGGAAAGTTCTGATGTAATTGTGATTTGTTCTTATAATGCCTGGAAAAATCCGTCCGCGATCGCTTGGATGGAGCAGATGTTTTCTATGGAAAAGCCTCGTATTTTTTTATGTTTAAGAGATCCTCTAGATGTCGCTTTGTTTTCTGATGCAGATCTTGTTTTCAAATCTTTTGATCCGACCGTACCCTCCATACAGGCGATTTGCGATCAGCTCAATGAAAAATAGGAAAATAAATAAAGTTTTGTTAAAAAGAAGAGAAAGACAGAGAGGGGTTTATGGAGGCTTTTTGGGAAATAGTGGTCGGAGCTCCGTGGTGGGTATATGTTCTTTTTGTTTATCTTGTGAGTATTGGTATTAAATCGACAAAACCTCGAACAGTATCTATAAGAAGAGTTGTATTGCTTCCTTTGATATTTATGGCTTTTTCTTTGTATGGCCTTTATGGAAAACTGAGTTTAGGATTTGTATCTTTGTTTTTTGTATGGATTGGTTTTTTAGGTTTAGGATCTTACTTGGGGGTGAAAGAGGTTCATTCTTGGCGGATTTCTAAAGATTATCGCAAAGCAGAGATTACAATCCCTGGTAATTATTCTACTTTAGTACTTGTTGTTCTTGTTTTTGTTTTGAATTTTTTCTGGGGTTATATCTACGCTACTCGCACAAATATTTCTTATTGGATTTACTTTGGCGATGTGTTGACGACTTCTTTAGTCACTGGATTTTTTGTGGGTCGAGCTGGATTCTTTTTTAGAAGCTATCTTAAGAAACTTGAATAATGGTTTTTTTCATAGAGTTTTGTTCATTTTTCGAGTGCCTTATGATTTAATCCACTATATAAAATGTTTTGTCTTGGTAGATCCAGCGAGCAATCGAGTCAAGTACGATGGCTGCTGCTGCTGGGTGGCTATTTGGATCAACGCCTTGCCCCACAACATCGAATTGAAATGATTCTGGAAGACATTTTTGAATGATTGCAAACTGGTAGCCGCAAAAAGGTTGGTCTGAAACAAAGAGAGCTTTACAGGGTTGTGTTGTTTTCAGCCAAGCGATGATCGTGTCTTCTGTGTTAGGACGTTTTACAGAGGATTCTTCTTTTTTCATGGGTACAGCAATGAAGAGAACTGGAAGGTTACGCATCTCTTCAGGAAGGGTTGTTTCTTCCCATAGAACATGAGCAGCTTCAGATTCATTAAGACAGCGCTCTGTGAGACTATCGACAGTCTTGTCAAGAGGCCTATCACCTGTAAGCCAGATGATTTCATCAAAGCGCGTACCTTGGATCCAAAGCTTTTTTAGATAATCAAGACGCATTTGCATTCGAGATGTTGTTGCTCCTAAAATGAGAGCTTTATCGTATGTTTTACAAGTAGGTTCCCAAGGAGAAAACAATCCTTGTTGCTTGGCCCAGTCCAATACAAATCTTTTTTTTTCGGGAGATATTTCAGTCATTTCCCAACGTTCCTGGCCTGCTTTACGCAGCCAGAGTTTTTGTGTTTCTGAAATGATATCAGCATCGTGAGGGATGTTGAAGAGATCGGTTAATTGAGAGAGTGCGGTTGGATCAATTTTGTGATCTTGAATAGGTAAAGCAAAGATATGACAGCAAATCGCAAGAAATAGAAAGAATTTTTTCATGGAAAGACCTTCAATGAGAAGAAGAGGATATCAGAGAGGCGTTTTTTATCCTATTGAGGGGATATGTGCGATTTTTTTCTGTGAGTTTTCTCCAGTCTTCCGGGAGCTCTTTGATTTTCAGTAAGCGCTCGCATGCATCTAAAGATTCTTGATCCTTTCCAATATAGTATGAGCAAATAGAAAGTTGAGAAAGAAGACCGTAGTTTTCAATCCAGTCGATATTAAATAGAATGTCTTTTTGTTTTGCTTTGGCGATTTTTTCTTTTTCTTTAAGGCATTTGTACGCCTTTGCATATTCACCTTGCTGATTGTACAGATCGGCTAGGTAGTAAACTGGTTCAGCTCGGTGAGGGCGATAGTGATGAGCATTTTGGTAACATTCGGCGACTACGTTGGAAGGGAGACCTAATTCTTGTAAGATGAGTCCGATGCGAAGCATAGACCAAAACACCTCTTCTTCCCATCCTCCCATATTTACTCTTTTTTGATACCATTCGAGGGCTTTTGCTTTCTCATTAGCATCGTAATAGCTTTCTGCAAGATAAAACGCGTAGCGAGCATTGAGGGGGTCTTTTTTCAGTCCATCCTCAAGCAGTTTGATGTTTTTGAGAAATTTAGCCGTGTCCTTGGAGGACGCGCCATCATCGCCAGAGATGTATTTTACGTTTTCTAGAATGGCGTAGCTGTAGGGTTTGTCGCAGTCGAGATATTCATGTGTCACTCCGACCCATTTCCAAGGAAGATCTCCTTTGACAAGTTGAGGCTTGGTGTATGTAAATCCTTCAATTCCTCTCCACATGTTGTATTGATCTGCTGCAAGGTGAGGAAACTCTTTTTTTCCTGTAAATTCAAGAGTGTCATCTGCATCCATGAAAAGAATGTAGGTTCCTTTTTTTTTGGCCAGTTCAAATGCTTCTGTTCGATTTTCTCCAAAATTTCTCCAAGGTCTTTCATAAAGTTCCCCAGGGATAGCTTTTAAGTGTTCTCTGATGATTGTTTGAGTTCCGTCAGTAGAACCGGTATCGACAATGACCCAATAATCAATGAGAGATTTCACGGAATCTAAACATCGTCGAATGACTTCGCTCTCATTTTTTACGATCATGTTCAAGCAGATCGTCTGCTTAGTAGGACGAGTGTCTTTTTTTTCTGCAGCAACACAAGCTGAAAAAAGATAAAGAATAAATAGTATTTTGCGAAACATTGCCCAGATAATATATGAGCGGTAAGCTTTTTTTTCAATTTTTTAGAATGCGGGAATGACTGCTCCTTTGTATTTTTCGAGGATAAATTGTTTCATTTTCTCTGAAGTCATTGCTGTTTTAAGTGCTTGAATATTTGGACTGTTTGCATCGTTGATTCTCACCACAAGTACATTTGCGTAGGGAGAATTTTTGTCTTCTAATACAAGGGCATCTTTTTTTGGATATAGATGCGCTGCGAGTGCGTAGTTAGTGTTGATGGCCGCGGCATCTACATCTTCTAGAGTGCGGGGGATCATCGCTGCGTCCATTTCAAGAAATTGAATTTGTTTTGGATTGCTAGAGATGTCTTTGACGGTCGCTGTGAGATCGTTTGAATTTTTGAGTTGGATCACTCCATGTTTTTGTAAGAGAAGAAGAGCTCTTGCTTCGTTGGTTGGGTCGTTTGGAATGGCAATTTTAGAGCGAATTTTGAGTTCCTTCAAAGAATGTATTTTTTTAGAATAGATTCCCATGGGTTCGATTTCAATGTTTGCGATGCTTTCAATGGGATAGTGAAATTCTTGAATTTGTTTTTCTAAAAAGGGGATGTGTTGGAAGAAATTGGCATCTACTTCACGCTCTGTGAGAGCTCGATTCGGCACGTTGTAATCATCGGTTACGATCACAACAAGATCGATTCCTTGTTCTTGCAGATCTGGTTTTATAAATTGGAGTATTTCAGCTTGGGGTACGGCTGTAGCAGCGACTTTTAACGTTTTTTCTGAATTTGAGGAGCATCCTGCGAATAAGAAGAAAGTGATACCAAATATGATCAATAATTTTGCATTTAAGTGCGCCAAAGCACCGAAAATCGAGGAATGTAAGTGGCTCTGTATTGGATGAATATAATACCTCTTCTGTTCGTTGATTTGTCGACAGCTTTTGCGTCGCTTAAATGCAAAGTTTATTACGTAGGAGATGTATTTTTTAAACATGGAAGATTTGCCCTCTTTTTTTTAAAATGGATCGGGAAATTTTTTTCCCAACCCATTGAACGCATTGAACCATTGCAATTAAAAGAATGACCGTGATTCCCATGATGAACGTATTGAATCGATAATAGCCATACTGAATCGCTATAGCTCCGAGGCCTCCTCCTCCCACAAGCCCTGCCATTGCACTATATCCGATGAGGTTAACGATGGTTAGGGTAGCTGCTGAGATAATAGAAGCAAGAGCTTCTTTGAGGAGTACTTTTGTGATGATTTGCCAGGGGCTGGATCCCATGACAATGACAGCTTCTAAGATGTGACGGTCTACATCTTTAAGAGCGATTTCGATCAATCTTGCAACAAAGGGGATGGCTGCAATGGAAAGAGGAACGATGGCAGCGGTAGTGCCTAAACTAGTGCCGGTTAACCATCTTGTGAATGGAATTAGAGAGACCATTAAGATTGCAAAAGGAAAAGATCTGCCGATATTGATGAGTGTTTCTAGTGTTTTGTAGATTGTTTTATTCTCTTTGATATGGCCTTGATGGGTGATTGTGAGGATAACGCCGAGAGGAATTCCGATGAGAAGAGCAAAAAATGCAGAGGCAAAGACCATATAGAAAGTATTCCATAGCTGCAGAGGAATCAATTCCATGGCAAGTTGAATGTTAGAGTCGTCCACGATAGACCTCGTGATGGATGTTTTTTTCAGTCATGTAAGAAAGGCTTCGTTCGATATCTTCTGGATTGCCTGTAAGTTCAATGATTAAGGTTCCAATGGAAATGGATTGAAGACGATCGATCCATCCAAGAAGGATATTGGCATTGATGTGGAATTTTCTCACAATTTCAGAGATGATCGGTTCGCTCGCTGCAGATCCCCTAAATCGAAGCTTAAGCAGTTTTCTACGGGGAGATATTTCTTGAAGAAATTCTGAAGGGATTTCGTGAGAGGTTCTTTCTAAAAGCTGTTTTGTGGTTGTGTGCTTAGGATCGAAAAATAGATCGGAGACCAGGCCCTGTTCGATGATTTTTCCTTTTTCAAGAACAGCTACTTTGTTGCAAATGTTTTTGATCACTTCCATTTCATGAGTGATTAAAATGATGGTGACTTGCAGTTTTTTATTGATCGCTGACAAGAGGTTTAGAATTTCTTGGGTTGTTTTTGGGTCTAGCGCGGAAGTGGCTTCATCGCAAAGTAAGATTTCTGGATCATGCGCAAGAGCGCGCGCAATTCCAACGCGTTGTTTTTCTCCTCCGCTGAGTTGAGAGGGATATGCGTTTTTTTTATGTTCAAGGCCGACGAGCTTGAGGAGTTCTTCAATCCGTTCATTTTGTTTTTCAAGAGGCATGTTGATGAGTTCTAGAGGATAGGCGATGTTAGAGTGAACTGTCCTTGAGGTTAAGAGATTAAAATGTTGGAAGATCATTCCAATTTTTTGTCTGTACTTACGTAAATATTTTGAATCCATCAAAGAGATGTCTTTTTCATAAAAAAAAATACTTCCAGAAGAAGGGGAAATGAGCCTTGGAATGCAACGGATCAAGGTTGATTTTCCAGCGCCGCTAAAGCCGATGATGCCAAAGACGTCTTGTTTTTCGATCGTTAAAGAAATGTCTTGTATTGCGTGCACATTTTGAGCCCCTTGTTTGTAGTGCTTGCAAAGGGATGTTATTTGAAGAATGGGGTTCTTTTCTTCTTTTTGCATGTTTTTGGGCTTTGTACTGCTGTTAATAATGATTCAAGAATCGATAGCGGGATATGGTACAGAGAGCCCTAAATAAAATCGAGTTGCCTCTTTTGTAAATACTATGTTAAATTTTTATTTTTAATTATTTTTCGTTTTTGTTTTTGAGAATAAAAGCTTTTAAAATAAGCTTGTTTTTATTATAAATGACTGAAATTTATTACTGTTTGTTATGGGAATATTTGATCTTGTTTTGAAAAATTTATTCAATGCCCCTTTAATTTGTTTTTTAATTGGAGCGGGGTGGGCTCTTTTTCGAAACAGACCCTTTTTGCCAAATCAGATTCATCGGTTTTTAACTCTTTATATTCTCTTTTGTATAGGACTGAAAGGAGGCACTCCTTTAGTGCACTATTTTGGTTTAAGGCCCATGTTTTTTGGGGTTATTTTGGGTTCTTTGGTTTTATGGGGATTCTTTCAGCCATTTCTTTCTTTTTATCTACTCAGATTTTTTACACGCGTGAATTTGACGACAGCTGCGGCCATTTCTGCCTGTTTTGGGTCGATTAGTGTAATGACCTTTATTGCGGGGACCTCTTTTTTGGATGCCATGCATGTCAAGTATGAAGGGCTGGTCGTTGCGATGCTCGCGATTATGGAAATACCGGCGATTATTTCGGGGATATTGCTCGCTCATGTATACGGAGAGTCTCGTCCTTCGAATTTGGGAAAATTATTTATAGAAACTGTATTCAATCGAGCTATTTTAGCGATTGTAGCTGGGTTGTTGGTGGGTGGTATTTTGAGCGCCGATCGTTTCTTAGGATTCCATCAAATATTTACCATCTCGTTTCAACCTTTTCTATGCTTGTTTTTATTTGATATGGGCTTGCATGTGGGTTTGCACAGAGCTAGCTTGCGTTCTTTTTCATGGTCTTTGAGTGCTTTTGGTTTTTATATGCCATTGATAGGAGCTTTTGTTGGGCTCTTGATCAGTTATCTATTTGGATTAGATGCCGGGACGGGGACTTTGATTGCGATTTTAACGGCGAGTGCTTCGTATATTGCCGTTCCTGCTGCGATGAGAATTGTATTGCCCCATGCTGAAGAGGCGATTTATCTACCTTTATCTTTAGGGGTAGCATTCCCATTTAATGTTGTTATTGGCATTCCTTTGTATTATTTAGTTGCTTCCAAGTTGCTTTCTGGTAATTAATTTATTTCATATCTTGTCAATAAGTTGATTTTTCGTTATACGAAAAAATATGGGTTATTCTACGAACGTTCGTCAGGGCCAGAGAGCTCTTCTTTTAATGCAAACATTTGCGACTTTGGGTTTTAGTGTTTTGTATTCAACGCTTGTTTTGTATGTAACGCAAGGCCTTTTTTTGACGTCTCATTATGCAATCGCCTTAGCAGGAAGTTTTATCGCTTTTAATTATAGTTTGCACATATTGGGCGGTTATATAGGGGGGCGGTTTTTGAGTTATCGGGCTCTTTTTGTCATTGGAATGTTGCTTCAGGCTGGCGGTTGTTTGGTTTTGTCTTTTTCCCATTTTTATGCGCTTCTTTTGGGTTTGGCTGTGTTTTTATCCGGGTGCGGTCTGAATGTGATTTGCATCAATTGCATGATGACTCAATTATTTGATCCTCATGATAAAAGACGTGAGGCTGCATTTCTTTGGAATTACAGCGGGATGAATTTGGGTTTTTTTATTGGATTTACGGTCAGTGGTTTTTTTCAACTTCATCACAATTTTCACATGCTTTTTCTTTTTGCTTCTTGTGGAAGTTTGATTTCATTCGTCATTGCTCTATTGAATTGGAAGCATCTTAAAGATAAAGGTACTTTGTATGTACAAAGTAAAAATCGGTTGCAGAGAATGTTTTTTGCCGGGGTTGTGATTTTTGGTTTGATCTGTTTTTTAAGTTGGTTTTTAGCGCATGCGAATGTGGTGAATGGACTGATTCTCTCGTTAGGGATTTTTATTGGATTGTTATTTGCTTATTTTGCTTGGGCGGAATCGAATGCGGATCGTTCTAACAAATTGTGGGCATTTTTAATTCTATCGATTAGCAGTTTGATTTTTTGGACGCTGTATCAAATGGCTCCTATGGGGATTACTCTTTTTTATGTGCATAATGTGCATCATCATTTTTTAGGACTTACGATTCCTCCTCAGTGGCTTCAAAACATCAATACCATTGTGATTGTTTTTGGAGGCCCTTTAATGGCTGTTTTAAATCGCCGTTTAAGAAAAAAGGGTTTCAAAATTTCTATTCCTTTTCAATTTACATCGGCTCTCTTTTTGATTGGTATAGGACTCCTCTTGCTTCCAATAGGGATACATTATGCTGATGCGAGAGGATTTTCATCGATTGGATGGATGATTGGATCTTATTTTATTCAGAGCGTGGGAGAGCTTTTTATTTCACCGATCGGTTACGCCATGATTGGACAGTTGATTTCTCCTCGGATGCAAAGCCTTGCCATGGGCACCTGGCTGATGGTGACGGGAGTTGCTGCGACGCTTTCTAATTATTTCTCTCAAGCCGCTATTGGACTTTCTTCTTCTGAAAGTCCTTTGGTTACGAATCCAAGTTATTCTGCTGCGTTTATTAAGCTGTCCATTCTTGCTTTGGGCGGAAGTGTTGTTCTTTTTCTGTTGCGATCTTTTTTACATAAATTGATCCAAGAAAAGCCAACCTTAAAAGCAATCGAGCCAGTTCCGTATAACGACACTCCAGATTGATTACCATGTGTAGGTAACGCTAAACTGTCCTGTTGCAAAATTAGCGCTGTTTCGACCATAAACGGAGAACTGAACTCCCCATAAGATTCCAAGATTTGGGCTCCAGTTGTATTCAATCGCAGGGGCAAGGCTTAAATTGTCATTATATCCACCACCAACAGGCAGAGTGGAGTGTCCATTAAATTTTGTTCGGTTTTGTGCCACATAAGCGACATCTAAAGCGAGAACCCACCTTTGCGATAAACTATATTCGATTCCAAAATCATTGGTTAATGTATTGCCGGGATGGACAACTCCTGTTGTATCTCGACCTCCACCATATGTGTTAAAGCCTTTTACATGGACAGGAGTTTCTATGGTGTATCCAATAAAATAGCGAAGATTGATGGGGTGGGGATATGTCCACCAAATCACTTTTGAAATGGCAAATCCAAATTGTGTTTGGTAGGTTCCTCCACCAGTAGAATTCAGTCCAAGGCCATTGAAGCTTAAATGTTGATATTTTCCCGTGGGAAATGTTTCTGCAATCGTGAACTTCATTCCCGGAATGTATAGAGTTTGAGGGGTAATGAGAAATCCGATGGTTGCAGAGAGATCGTTGAACCCGCCGCCTGTGTGGTGGTCTGACCAGTTGACTGTCGCAGAAGGTGTTGCGCTGAAATCAACAGATGGAGTGATGCCGGTGGACATTCCTGATGTGACTTTCATTGAATATTGATTATGAGCAAGAGAGACAGAGTGACGTTTCTTATTAAATTGCGCATAATTTCCCCCTATAAACAGGTAGGGTTGAATATTGGCATATCCGGGAGACATCATCCCAGGGGAAGGGGTGATGAGGGGTCCGGTATACCATGGGTTGAACATGTTTTTCGCTCTTTTATACTGCTCTTCAGCGGAGATCAGTTCTTTTTGAATGCGCTTGGGCGATGGGGGCTGCTCAGCGGACAGTGTCAGAGTAAAGATCATCAGCAAAGAGAGAAGTAGTCTCATAATATCTCCGGATCAGCGTAAATTTTATAAATTATTTTTAGGTATACTTGGATTTTCTAGAAAAATGCAAAACTTTTTTGTTTTATTTTTAGTCTGATTTTGGCAATGAGGGGAATATATCGAAGAAAGTTGAAGAATCGGTTTTCTGACGGAGTTCAAAGCGTTAAATTTTCAAAAAGATA
>CAYVDU010000020.1:0-3086 GCA_964450765.1 uncultured bacterium
GGGTGCGTGTTCGTTTTATGAATGCGATCGAGATATTGGGAGGAATTTCCAATAAACGTATCGATGAATTGAAGAAAGCTTGGGGTAAGAAAAATTGCCGGGATTTTGTTCCTAAGGGTTGATTGTTTCTTCAGAGGAAGGGGAGTTCTCTTCAATGGGAAGATTTTGAGGTTCTTCTTCTTCGAAATGAGACTTTGAGATAACGTATCCTCGATTGAAGTGTTCGTTTTGGGCGCAACCTGAGAAAATAAGACATATTACGATAGTTACTATAAATCGTTGCATGATATGGAAGCTCCTTTTCTTCGATATATCAATTGTATTATGAATTGTCTATAAAAAATCTGAAAAATGCACTCACATTCACGTTCCAATCCATTCTTTTCAAAACTGAAGCAAAGAGATTTGCTCACAAGATCTTCTTCTACAAAAAAAACGTATCATATTGTTTTGGATTCTTCAGGACTGGAAGATGTCTGCAAGGTGGGAGATAGTGTTGCTATTTTTCCATCAAATGATGAAAGAGAAGTGGAAACGATTTTGTCTTTAATTCAGTCCAATGGATCTGAAATGGTTTTTGATTCTCGAGTTAATTCTCAAATATCCATTTACGATTTTCTGCTGAATAAGGCAAATCTATCATTTGTGAATCGAGCGTTCATTGCAAAGCTTTTAGAAAGAGGGGGCAGTCGTCTTCTATTAGAGCCCTTGCTTGAAAGTGAGAATAAAGGGAAATTGGCTGAGTTCATTCATCAGCACACAGTGTTAGAGCTTCTTCGGATGGCTCGGATGACAGCGTTTGATTTGGCAGAATTGCTTCTTCCTCTTTTGCCACGATTTTATTCGATCGCGAATTCTCAAAAGGTGTTCCCTTCGGAGTTTCATTTGCTTGTGAAATATGTAAAATATGAAATGAATGGTCAGACGCGGTGTGGCGTTGGGAGTCATTTTTTAGTGGATCTGGCTAAAGAAGGGGAAACAAAAATCCCTTTGTATGTACAGCCATCGTCTCATTTTACTCTTCCGAAAGAAAAAGATGCATCGATTATTTTAGTGGGTCCAGGAACCGGTGTTGCTCCTTATCGCGCATTTTTACAAGAACGCATTGCAACACAATCCACAGGACTCAATTGGCTCTTTTTTGGGGAAAGAAATCGACATTCTGATTTTTATTATGAAGATTATTGGAAAGAATTGGAATCTTTAGGGCGCCTTCGCTTGGATGTTGCATTTTCTCGTGATGGAAATGAGAAGACGTACGTGCAGCATAAAATGTATGAGCAAAGAAAGAGTCTTTGGAGTTGGATTCAAGAGGGAGCTTTATTTTATGTTTGTGGTGATGCGAATCAGATGGCAAAAGATGTGGACGCAATGTTGCAGCGTATCGTCAAGGAAGAAGGACATTACTCAGAGGAAGATGCAAGAAGTTATGTCAAAAACATGCGGAAAGAAAAGCGCTATCTAACGGATGTATATTAAATTTCTTGTGTGGTGATTATGGCAAAGCATTGAAGGCCATCTCCGCAGCCGAAGTCAGTGAGGCCATCGCCGGATGTTGCAGTGATTCCTACTTGAGAAGAAGACAGGCCCATCACTTTGGCGATTTTGTGTCGCATGGTTTCGATTTTATCTTTGAATTGGGGTTTTTTTCCTTCGATAGCAAGAGCCACGTGCATGATTTTCTGTTTGCCTAGAGTCTGAATTGCTTTTTCAACATACACTTGGCTGTCGGTAATTCCGTCTTTGAGGCAGAGATCTTGTGCTAAGCCGTCTAGAATTCGAGCTCCGGAAAGAGAAGTAATGGCATTGCAAATAGCGTGATACACTACATCGCCGTCAGAATCTGCATCAAGACCAGGAACTCCATCAAAAATGACTCCGCCGACAATACATGGTTTAGAAGAGTCTGAAGGTAAAAATCGGTGGATGTCTTGGCCAATACCAGTCCTAAAAATAGGTGTTTTTTGTTGCATAATGGGTGTATTATGCCACAAAAGAGTTGTTATCTACAAATGGGTGTAAGTTGAGATCTTTGCATCTTTGTAATGCTTTTTTTGAAACAGAGATAGAAGAGTCTGTGTTTGGGTGTCCGCCAAGATCTTTGAAAAATTGGCTGTACATGCATCCGATGTTTTTACAATTGCAATTTTTGCCTTTACTCTATGCTTCTCAAGAAGATGTGATTTTTGTAAGCGATCTCCCCGAGAATCCGGATCCAAGGCTTCGATTGATTGATGACGGGCCGATTTCAGGAAAGATAGAGCTGTGGGGATCTTCTTTATCAGTGCAGAGCTGGATGCAGAATGGATCGATCGATTTTCGGATGCCTGATTGGGAGGTTGTGAAACGGGTGAATTCAAAAATTTTTTCCTTTCTTTCTTCCTCTTCTTTGCAAGGATCCGCTCTTTTGACAAATCTACAAGAGGTGATGTTGTGGATGGAAAAGACGCCAAATCCAAAAGTGTTAAAAACTGCCTATGGAACTGCCGGTAGAGGGCATTTTCATATTGGGAAAAGACAAGATCTTACATCGTTTTTAAAAAGGCAGTTTGCGGCGCATCTTCCGGTTTTAGCAGAGCCCTGGGTGGAGCGTGTTCTTGATTTTAGTACGCAGTGGGTTTTGGGAAATGAGATTGTTTTTATAGGAGCAACGATTTTTGAAAATCGAGCTGATGGTTCTTATCTAGCGACGTTAGCAGGAAAAGAGTTTGGAGATTTCAAGTGGGCTTTAGAAGAACATTTAGCCATTATAAAACCGATCCTTCAAGAGATTTTAGATCTTGGTTTTTTTGGAAACTTAGGTGTTGACGCTTTTGTGTATCGTAAAGAAGGTAATCTTCGATTGCATCCTGTGGTAGAGATCAATGCAAGAAAAACGATGAGTTGGATAGCTCTTTGTATTAGAGAAAAATATTTTCCAAAAGATGCAATTCGTTTTTCTTTTGAAAAAGGATTTTGCGAGGGGATTTTGCCTCAAAAATTATGCGCACGCGGAAAGGAGATTTGTTTTTCGCATCAGATTCGCTATACTCCGATGAACACCGAATGAGGAGCATTTATGGATGTGTTAAGGGTTCGAGGCGGAA
>CAYVDU010000020.1:3096-12497 GCA_964450765.1 uncultured bacterium
GCAAAGAATGCAATGACAAAATTGCTGGTTGCTTCCTTGTTATCGGATCGCAAATGTACATTTTATAATGTGCCAAATATTGGAGATGTTGAAATTACGTTGAATCTGTGTCGAGAAATTGGATCAGAAATTCAGTGGGACAGAAAAAATGGAGTTTTGGAGATCATCACAAAGGAATTAAAAACATCCTATGTTCCTCAAAAATATTCCGGGGCCAATCGAATTCCGATTCTGATGATTGGCGCTCTTTTAGGAAGAACGGATGAAGATATCATTGTGCCAACGATTGGAGGCGATTTGATTGGCGCTCGGCCTGTGGATTTCCATATTCAAGCGCTACAAAAATTAGGAGCCCGCATTGAATATCGTGAAATGAAAAAAGAGGGAGCTTATTTTGCACAAGCGCATAGAGGATTAAAAGGATCGACAATCACTCTTTCTTACCCTTCTGTAGGAGCGACGGAAAACACGATCCTTGCAGCAGTGAGGGCTAAGGGAACAACGCTCATTAAAAATGCCGCTTTAGAACCTGAAATTATTGATTTGATTTTGTTTTTGCAGAAGATAGGTGCTCATATTACGATTGATGCGGATCGGACGATTCGCATTCAGCATGTGGAGAAATTTGTAGAGGTGGAGCATCATGTAATGACGGATCGAAATGAAGTGGCTTCTTATGCAATGGCAGCCATTGCTACAAAAGGGCGCGTGTTTATTGAAGGCGCTGAACATCTGCATATGATTGCATTTTTGAATAAGCTCCGAGAAATTGGGGGGGGCTTTCACATTAGAAAGAATGGCATTGAGTTTTTCTATCAAGATGAACTCTGTGGAGGAATTCATTTGGAGACAGATGTGCATCCGGGTTTTATGACTGATTGGCAGCAGCCTTTTGTGGTGTTATTAACGCAGGCTAAAGGTGTTTCTGTGCTTCATGAAACAGTGTATGAAAATCGTTTTGGCTACACGCAGACATTGAAGGAAATGGGAGCGGACATTGCGCTTTTTACTCAGTGTTTGGGCGGGAAGTCTTGTCGTTTTGCTTCGAGCGATCATCATCACAGCCTTGTTGTAAAAGGCATTTCCTCATTGCATGGCAAGGATATTTCCATTCCTGATTTGAGAGCCGGATTTGCGTATGTGATGGCGGCTCTTTTAGCTCAGGACGAGAGTCAAATTTCTAATGTGGGATTTTTGGATCGCGGATATGAAGATCTGGTGGGAAAATTGGTGTCTTTAGGGGCGGATATTGAGCGTCAGTCACTTGCGAAAGAAGAGAAGAAGAAAAAAGGACCTACTTGCGTCGTGGATTGTTGATGCTTTAGAGTAGATCAAGATGAAAAAACTTAATTTAAACGGATGTAATTAAGTCTGTCATTGATTCTTGTTAAAAATGTATAATTTCGTTATCATTAATAACAAAAGATATATTATATAGAAATTATTTTTTTAAGACAAGCTGGTGAAAAATGTTAAGAGTGTCTACGCGCTTTTTGTCCGAGAATTCACAAGGTTTTTTGAGCCGTTGTGTTTCTGGATGCGTTAATCGTTTTCAAGGATTATTTCGTTCTAGAGTTTGTGTTATTCCTCCCCCTCCAGTCGAACCTGGAGTTCTAGAGCGGCTTCGAAGGGAGAATTGCCCGAAAGTGGTATATGGAAGGGTTCAAAGAGAAATTTGTGAAAGAAGAGATGCCGCTAGTCGTGGAGGGGCGCATGTAAGCACCAGAGAATTAAGTCTATTTGAGGCGATGTTTCCTAATGCGGGTTGTCAATCTGTTGCTCTTGATGAAATTTTAACAAATCCAAATCCAAAAGAGGGATTTGCAAATGCCATACGGCTTTACGCGGGCGACGATACCCGGATGTTCGTTATACAGTTGCGTCTTGCAAGTTATTTTGACGGTTTTAGATCTCAGGAGAGTGTGAATACTGAATTATTATCATTCTGTGGAGGAGAGCTTCGTGAATATCGTTTAGACAATCATCCTGCTTTCCCAGAATTGATGAGAAGGCTTGATAAAATAACGCAGAATAGGGCCTCGCAAGTTTACAGGGCAATATAAATACCAAACATTCATAATATACCAGTTCCAGTTGAAGGGTACCTATTTGGATTGAATTATTTTAAAAGGGGCTTTATTAAATTCAATACAACCCCTTAATAATTCAATCCCAGCGATTTTCAATTCAATCCAAATAGGAGCCTTTCAACCGGAACGGGTATATACCCAAATAGTTTCAGAAATTTGTTCGTTGTTGTGATTTTTTTGTTATGCAATCAAAAGTTCCTCTTTGGAGAAGAATTCAAAAAGAAAACTTTCATTCTTTAGATAAATTAATTGAATTTTTGCAGATTTCTTTTTCGTTAAAAGAACGTATTTTACAAGGTTCTCATTTCCCTCTAAATCTACCTCGAAGATTGGCAGAGAAAATGAAAAAAAATTGTTTAGAGGATCCGATTTTTAGACAATTTGTCCCTTTAGTTGATGAGCGTATGATAGCTCCTGGGTTTGTATTAGATCCTGTGAAGGATCAGCAATTTTGTAAGACTTCAAAAATGTTAAAAAAATATAAGGGAAGAGCCCTTATATTGACTACAAGTGCTTGTGCAATGAATTGCAGATTTTGTTTTCGGCAGAATTTTCCCTATGAAATACAAGAAAAGTCGTTTGAAGAGGAAATTGCTATTTTAGGAAATGATGATTCAATTCATGAAGTGATTTTAAGCGGGGGAGATCCTTTGTCTTTAGGGGATCAAGTTCTATCTTCTTTATTTGTATCATTAGAAAAAATGTCTCATGTGAAAAGAATTCGGGTTCATACTCGATTTCCCATAGGTATTCCTGAAAGAATTGATGCGTCATTTCTTTCTCTTTTAAGTGCATCATCAAAACAAATCTTTTTTGTGATTCATTGTAATCATCCAAAAGAATTAGATGTGGATGTTGTAGAATCTTTAAAGCAGATTCTTCGTTTGGGAATCCCTGTATTGAGTCAAACAGTTCTTCTTCGAGGCGTGAATGATCAAGAAGAGACTCTTCTTTCTTTATGTGAAGATTTAGTGAATGTCGGAGTGGTGCCTTATTATTTGCATCAATTAGATCCGGTGCAGGGAGCTGCTCATTTTTCCGTATCTGATGAGCGGGCGGTTGCTTTAGTTCAGTTTATTCAGGAAAATATGTCGGGATATGGAATTCCTCGATTGGTGCGCGAAGAGCCTCATCGTTTTAGCAAGTCGTCGATTTATACAGGACCAAAGAGATAAAAAATAATATAAAGAAGGATTGTTGGTATGAGCGCTGCGAGAAGTAGTTTTAAGGGGATGATCCCTTCCTTGAAGTGATGTTTTAAAATCGCATAGCCTGCGGGATTTGGTGCGTTTGCAATGACTGTTAATCCTCCTCCCGCAATGACGCCGGTGAAGATGGCGTATTCAAAGACGGGACCCCAATCGGGAACAAGCGCTGCAAGATAGGCAATCGCGGTGTTATCATTAAATGCTGTCAAACTGATGGCAACCCCCATTACGGAGAGAGGTGATAACCCTTGCAGTATATTCACAACCCACCATCCTTGGAGCCCACCGTGAATGACGAGTCCTGCAAGAAACAGGCCGACAAGCATTGGATGGGCTAGGCGCACCGGGTATTGATGATCTTTTGTGATTTGATGAAATCCAAGGAAAAATAAGAAGCTGGCAATGAATACAGCCGGATAGTGAGAAATCGAGACAATCCAAATAATGAACAAGATATGGACGCATGTGATCCAAAACGGAATGGATTGTTCGAATGATAATTCCTTGAGAGGTTTTGATGCTCTTTTTGCATCCATTGAAGAGATTTCTTTTTTGAAATACAACCAGTAAAGAAAGTTTGAAAGTATGATGCCAAGGGTTGCTTTCCATCCGAAATCAGAGAACATATCCCACGAGGTCCATTGCCAGCAATGAGACAAGACAAGGACGGCAGGAGATGCAAAATTGGTTAAGATTCCTCCGACGGAAATGTTGACAAAGAGTAAAGCGAGAGTTGCATAGGAGAGTTTGGAAGAGGGTTGATAGACGTAGAATTGTCGTGATAATAATAGAGCGCAAAGAGCCATAGCTCCTACTTCTGTAATCAAAGATCCAAGCAAAGGGCCTATCGTTAATAGGACAAACCACCAGGCGGAAAGGGATCTACCTAAGCCTTTAGCGCACCATTTAATCAGGGTTTCTGCAATGTGAATGATAGGACGGGTGGCTGTAAGAGAGAGAATGACGACGACAAAAAGGGGTTCAGTGTAATCGCGGGTATTAATGTACTCAAGCGCTGTTGACCAATCATAAAAATAGCTGATCGCAATAAAAAGAGGGATCACCCAAAAAGCAAACACAACTTCTACTTGAGAAAGAAAAAATAAAAAATGAGTGAACGGAGTTCTTTTGTTTTTTTTTGTTTCGAGTTTTTGCGCTAATTTTTGAATTTTATGCACTTGTAACGTGTGGATGATGGCGCAAATGAAAATAATTAAAGCAACATAGTGGAATGGAGATGCTTTAAGCATTTCTAAAGCGAGGACAGAAGGATGTTTTAAGCAGTCAAATTTGGCTGGCTGCTTGATGATTTGTGCAAAGATATCCATTGATTTGAAACATACATGGAAGAATCTTTTTTAGAAATTGCTATATTAGGCCTCTTTCGAAACTTAGCTTCTATCGCGTTTGGGGTTCTTTTGAGCTGATTTTCGATTTTTTTGCAGGGGTTGTATAGTGGATTAAATTATAAATTGCACGTTTTGGCAAGTGCGAAAGCTGAAGAATTTCAGCGATCGCAAGTTGCATTGTATTAACTTAATACAATGCAACTTGCGATCGCTGAAATTCGGCGCTTTGGCACAGCCAAAACATGCAATTTATAATTTAATCTACTATATCAACAATTTGTATACTCCCCCCGCAAAAAAATCGAAAATTGGCCAAAATAATCCCAAACTCGATGAAGCCTAAGTTTCGAAAGAGGTCTATTATGCCATTGTACAACAGGGGGTTTCGTTCTTTTTTTGTTTTGGTTGCGTCTGAGTGACAGAAAATAGCTGATGATCGCTTTCATGGAGGTGTTTTGGTGCTTTTTTCTCAGCTTCTCTATATTCCTCCGCTTGTTCATGATGCTTGGGAGTCGATAATGGTGCATGGGTGTCTTGCATTGGAGTTCTATTTTCTTGGGCTGTCACGAGTGGTGCTGTAGAAGGAAAGAGTGGAGATGCTACTTGAGAGTTTATGGCCCCTAAAGAGAAGGGAGTTATAGGATGGCGGCGAAATGGAGAGGTTACGTCTAAGGACAATGGAGGAGGGGGGGGGAAAGAGGATGGAGATTGTGAGTCGAGTACAAAGTTGCGGGGTGCATTCGTGGATCCTTTTGGGTTGAGTGGAGAGGCGTCTATTTGCGAGCTAAGCGCTGATGACGAGGTAGAAGCCAGTCTTTGTCTTTCGCGTGTTGGTGATAAAGGTGTTTGTTGGACTCGTTCAAAGAACATCAAAAATGAGCCCGATATATCTACTTCAAGGTTTGTTGCGAGGAAGGAAAATTCTCTATAAGATTTTGGCTGTGCGTCTTTAGGGAAAATTGTGAAAAATACTTCTCCGGTTCGAGCATCAGTCATTGTGGGCAGCTGATTGTTGCCAAAAGGAAAGGAAATTCTGACGGAGCGTACTACGGATTTATCTTCCTTGGGGGTTAATTCTAAGGTGTGGTTAGCTGCTTTGTATTTAATAGTACATGATATTGTCATGTTTTTCTCGGGGTAAAGATTTCAATATTTTCTAGAAATGCGATCCATTCGTTTAAGGATAGCATCTCAGGTCTTGCATCGATCCTTAGCGAGAGTTCTGCAAGTGCTTTTTGAATGATTTCTTTAGGAACGCACATCTGTAAAGATGTGGTGAGCATTTTGCGTCTTTTTTGAAACGCAGTATGAATAAGCTTGAAGAGAGAGGTTGGGGAGACATTTGGTATTGTGCGCGATTCTAAGTGAATGACAGAGGAGTCGACAGATGGCTTTGGATAAAAGCATTGAGGAGAGACAAGAAATTGGCTTTTTGGGGTTGCGTGAAATTGAGTAAATAAAGAGATCGACCCAAAGTCCTTACTTCCGCTTTGTGCAAAAAGGCGCGTTGCTACTTCTTTTTGGACCATGAGAGTGAGTGTTTTAAAAGGATGTTCGAAGAATTTTTCAAGAAGAGGTGTTGTGATGTGATAAGGGAGGTTGGCCACTACTTTTTGAAAAGGAATTTGACCGAAAGACATTTTTAGAGCGTCATCGGCGTATACGGTAAGGCGACGATCGGGAGTTTGTAAGCGGTGGAGTGCCTTTGCAAAATGATGGTCTTTTTCAATAGCAAACACATGGGCTTTTGCGTCGAGTAGTGCTTTGGTGAGCGCTCCCGGGCCTGGGCCGATTTCTAAAATAGTATCACCGGGTTGCACATTGGCTGTTTGTACAATTTTTTTGACGATGTTGTTATCGATAAGAAAGTTTTGAGAGAGGCTTTTTTTAGGAGATGTGTTTAATGTTTCTAATAGTTCTAAAAGCTCTGAAAAATTCAATGAACTCATTCCAATGAAAACGGATGGAGATGATCTGAAAGGACGTCTTTCAAAAATGTTTCATCAAATCCATACTGTTTCCTTAATTTTTCAAGATACTGTGAGGATTCTAGGGCGATTGCTTTTTGTGTGAGGTCGCTTCTCAAGTTGGAAGATAGTGTTGTGAAGTCGGGTGCTGGAAATTCTGTTTTTTCTGCCAAGTAAAAGATACGGGCTACCGCTTTGTTTTCGTTTTTGCTATTTTGAATGACAGCATCGCTGTATTGTCCGGGAGATAGTGAGGATAAAACAGCTTTGTGAGCATCCGAGAGTTCTTTGTCTTTTGCAGTGAATTCGCAAGAAATTTGTAGAGAAGAGTCAATTTCTTGCAGTTCTTTCTGAATACTTTCTGGACTCTTTTTATTTTTTGAGAGAAATTGAACTACTTTCTCCGCATTTTCTTTGGCTTGTTCTCCGCGTAAGGAAATGACTCTGTATTTCATCTCTTGATATGCGGGATTTTCTTTTAGATAGAAGTGAAAGGATTGGCGAATATCTTGAGGCGTGACCTTGCTGATGGCTTTCATGTGGATGAACCACCAAGTCATTCTTCTGACAATGATGTCATCTTTGACCATTTGCCAAGCATCTTGATAACTGAGGCCGATTTTATCGAGAGTGACCATAATATTGGGCCCAAATTTTGTCTCGAGTTCCTCTCTAATTTCTCCATCTGTCAGTTTGATTTCTTTTTCTTTAGCGTCCGCTAAGATGAGCTGGTGGTCAATCATTTCTTTCAGAACGTGGCGCCAGCTAGTTTCGTAAAATTGATAGCGAGCTGCGTTTGATTGCTCTAAGTGAGGATAATTTTGGTGGAAGATGACGTCCATTTTCTTCTTGACGTCCATGACAGAAATGGCTGTTCCATTGATTTGGACTAATATGGTGTTTTGGATGCCGATTTTTTGATTTTGGTCAAAAGAAGGCATCGGCATTTGGGCTGTAAGAGAGGTTATGCCAAATATGATAAATAACTTTGCATTTAAGCGCGCCAAAGCGCCGAAAATCGATGAACGCAAGAGGCATTGTATTGAATGAATACTATGCCACTTATGTTTGTTAATTTGTCGGCAGCTTTCGTACAGCTTAGATGCAAAGTTATTTATCATATTTGGTATTAGGATCAGTAGGTGGAAGAGATATTTTTTCATTTCAAAAATTGTTTTTTTTTAAGCCATCTTAACACGGAGGGTGTCTACAAAGCAAGGTTCTGTCGATTTTTTAATTTTTTCTGAATACGGCTGAGAAAAAACCATCCATCCCTCCTAAGGTGGGGAAAATAGACAGAGGGGGCTTCTCGAGGGTGAGTAAAGAGTTTTTGATCAGGAATTCAACTTGGTCTTCGTTTTCTTCAGGCAAGATGCTGCAGGTTGCGTAAACAAGTCTTCCTCCTGGTTTTACGTATTGAATTGCTTCTTTGGCAATTTTTCTTTGCTCATCGATCAATCGATGAATCATCGGTGCGTCAATTTTCCATTTTTGATCAGGATTTCTTCGTAAAGTTCCTGTCCCGCTGCAAGGCACATCAATGAGGACCCAGTCGCATTTATTTTTTAATTGCTTGAGTTGAGGGTGTTCGGGAGAGAGGACTTGCGCGTTTTGAATGCCGGCTCTTTTTAAGCGTTTGCGAGCTTCTAAAAGAACGTGAGCGCGAATATCGTGAAGATAGATTTGTCCGGAATTGTTCATAGAAGGTGCAAATGAGAGAGTTTTTCCTCCGGAGCCGCTGCAATAATCAAGGACAATATCCTTGGACTTGACTTGCATTTCTTGTGCGACGATTTGACTGCCTTCATCTTGCACTTCAAAGAGTCCCATTTTAAATTCCGCAAGCGCGAATAGTGGTTCTCTTTTTTTGAATTGAATTCCCATCTGAGAGTGGGTGCATGGGGAGCATTGAAATTTTTGCTGCAATATTTGTAGAAGGGCGTCTCGAGATGTTTTGAGAAGGTTTGCTCGGATTGTGATTGGCGCTGGCGAGTTGAAGGTGATGCTTAATTCTTGTGTTTTATTAGGGCCAAAGGCTTTGGATAGTTTTTCATAGAGGAAAGGGCTTAAGGCCATTTTTGCAAAAGGGGGAAGTGTTTGATCAAGATCAATCTGCTTCCAATCGAGGCTTTGATAGGTCAGAAGACGGTCTTTTGGCTGTAAAACATCAAGTAAACTTTTCCATCGAACCATGCCATAGACGGTATCCCCAATTATTTTTCGATCTTTAGAGCCCAAATTTTTATGCGAGCGAAAGTATCTTCCTAAACAAAGGTCTAGCGGAAAATTGGATTCCGATAGCGCTTGCAACAAAATATTGATATGCTTATTTAAAAAAGCTTGTTCCATGGCACTTTGATAATAACCTGAATAATGGGATTATTTTGACTGATTTTCGATTAAAATTGCAGGGATAATATCGACTTCGTATATAACTTTTGCAGTTTTAATCGAAAAATCGGTCAAAATAATCCCAAAAATCGATTATACCGAAGAAAGATGAAGAATCGGTTTTTAGGAGAGATTGAAAGCTGTCAAATTTTCAATCTATCCGAAAAACCGATTCTTCATCTTTCTTCGGTATAAAACTTTTTAATGAGGTTCTGGTTTGTGAAAATGGTTCATATTTTTATAGCAACAATCTCTCGTTTTTTTGTGAGTTCTGTATTTCTTGTTGGAGCAATAAGAAATATTTTAAATTGGCATGACACGGAAAAAGAGATCATGGATATTTTATTTGATTGGCAGTCCTATGCGAGTTTTTCGGAAACTTTGAGAGATGTTTTT
>CAYVDU010000021.1:0-12280 GCA_964450765.1 uncultured bacterium
CATTGAAGATGAGTAAACCAAAGAAGTCCTCATTGGAGGATTGAGCCACCAAAGCATCCTCTGCGAAGATGTGATAGAAATCCCCCAATCCCCTACGATCGACTGGGAAAAACAATGGTCAAGCTTTGCTCATAATTTCAAAAATGGCCATGCCCACATCGATCTTTCTGAGTTCGGAGTCAATAGGCATCTACTTCTCTCTCCGGGAGAAGGATTTGGCGATCTTTCACATCCAACAACATATCTCATGTTAAAAATGATGCAAAACCATGTTCGTGGAAAAAACATTCTCGATATAGGAACTGGAAGCGGTATTTTAAGTCTTGCAGCCATTTTTCTAGGAGCTCATAACGCTGTAGGTATAGACATTGATCCTAAAGCCGTGACTCATGCAAAAACAAATGCAAAACTAAACTCCTTACAATCCAAAACAACATTTCAAAGAACAATCCCCAAAACCCTCGCGCCGCAAACAATTTGTCTTATGAATATGCTCCCTCATGAACAACACATGATTCACCCGGAAAGACTCAATCCCCACGCGCAACAATGGATCGTCTCCGGCATCTTAATGGAATATAAAACATCGTATCTTTCCCAAGCAGCATTTTGGGGATGGAAAATCATCGAAGAACATCACCACCTTGGATGGGCAGGTTTTGTTTTTATGCATAATACCACTGATGAAAAAAATATTACATTTCAGCGCGCCAAAGCGTCAAAAATCAACGATCGCAAGAGAAACAGTATTATAGTGGATTAAATTATAAATTGCACATTTTGGCAGCGCTAAAGCGTTGAATTTTCAGAAACGCAACGCGCGTTGTATTATCTTCAATACTATGCGCGTTGCGTTTCTGGAAATTCAACAGCTTTCGCGTTAGCCAAAATATGCAATTTATAATTTAATCCACTATAATAAGGAACTCCATGAAACAATCTGATTATGTAACCATCATCATCACAGTCCCTAAAACCCACGCAGATGCAATGCGTCAAACACTTGGAAATGCAGGCGCCGGAAAAATTGGAAATTATTCACATTGCAGCTTCTCTTTTAAGGGAACGGGACGTTTTATGCCCATAGAAGGTGCCCATCCATTTCTTGGAAATACAGGGAAACTCGAAGAGGTAATTGAAGAGAGAATTGAAACAATTTGCTCTAAAGAAATTCTCGATCATGTGCTTGAAGAAATCAAAAAAGCGCATCCTTACGAGGAAACCGTGATTGATATTTATCCCGTGTATGAAATCGGACGCAAAAAAAAATAAGAAGAACTCTTTTTCTTGTCACAATCTTTCAATATCACATATAATTTCACTCCTTAAATAAAACGAAAAAAATCAAATGAAAAAATTATTACCAACTTTTATTGCTGTCTGCTCTCTTTTTGCAGAAACTACACACCACCTATGGAATGATTGCCTTCCATACCAAGCAAAAACAGGAACTATTGAATTACGTGGAGACAAAGAAGAAGTTACGGGTCGTATCTTTTACACAGCTTATACCAAAGAATTCGCAGAGCCAAATCAAAGACCCATTACTTTCTGCTTTAATGGGGGACCGGGAAGTTCATCTGTCTGGCTTCATATGGGAGCCTTTGGTCCAAAACGCGTAATCACTTTAGAAGAAGGAGCCTCTGTATCACCTCCTTATTCATGGATTGAAAATAAAGATTCTCTACTCGATGTAACCGACCTCGTCTTTATTGATCCCATGGGAACAGGCTTAAGCCGCCCAGAAAAAGAACAAGATCCTTCTCAATTTTGGGGAGTTGAAGAAGATTTACAATCCATCTGCCAATTTATCTCCAGCTATCTTTCTGAAAATGGAAGATGGTCCTCTCCAAAATATCTTGCCGGAGAAAGTTACGGGACAACTCGTTGCGCAGGTCTTTCTGACATGCTGCAAAACCAGCATGGAATCTATCTTAATGGACTTGTCATGATTTCTTGCGCTGTTGATTTCAAAACACTCTTCGACATGGAATCACCTCTTCCTCAAATCTTGTCTCTCCCTACATTTACAGCGACAGCTTGGCATCATCAAAGACTTCCCAACATTACCTTTGAAGAAGCCATTCAAAAAAGCAAAACATTCGCAAATGGCCCGTATGCAACCGCATTACTTCTTGGAAAAGAAAATGATGATGCTATCTGCAAAGAAATCGCCTATTTAACAGGACTTCCTCTAGAATTTGTCCTACGTAAACAAGGTCGTATTTCTTTCGTTGACTTCAGAAATGAATTTTTTGGCAATGAAAGAAAGGTACTTGGAGCCTACGACACTACCCTCATTGGGGATCAACTTCCAAACTCTATTTGGGACTTCTCCACAGACCCGAGCATTTCTCTCATTACAGGAATCTATACGGGCACGTTCAATAGCTATCTTCAAAAAGAGTTAGGACAACCAACAAACTTTCCTCATTATCGAGTTTTCTGTGAAAAGGCACATCAACTCTGGAAATTTCCTGCAGGTGAAAATTTAAACCTCACAGCTTGCTTAAGACGTGGAATGATCGGAAATCCGGAACTCAAAATTTTTATGGCAGCAGGGTATTTTGATCTTGTGACTCCCTTTGCCGCCGCAGATTATACTTTAGATCAGCTCCACATCCAATCTCAAGACCGCATTATCTCTAAATCATATCAAGGGGGACATATGTTCTACCTCCACCCTGAATCTTTGCATCAATTTCACAAAGATTTAGTACAGTTCTACAAACAACCACCAAAGACAAAACAAGCGATCAAAAATGATCCAAACCCTAAACAAGCTCCTATTGAGACACCTGCTTTAAATACCCAAGTTCCTCAAACCGATGCGTTACTCAAAGAACCAACTTCAGATCTTTTGGACTCCTTGACAATCGATTTACCTCTTGATTCACTAGAAGAACAAGATCATCTAGCCCTCTCCCAATCTATAGAGTGGGGGCTAGAGCAGCCTGAGGCAACATCTTTTTTTAACGAATAAAAAGAACATGCTCGGCTTTTTTGTCGCTGTAATCAGCACGATAAAAAAGCCGATTTTTAAATATAGTCGATTGAATTTAAAATTACCCATTTTGGCTGGCGCGAAAGCTGTCGAATTTTTACGATCGCAAAATGCATAGTATTAATCCAATACAATGCATTTTGCGATCGTGAAAATTAGACGCTTTGGCGCTGCCAAAATGGGTAATTTTAAATTCAATCGACTATAGACCTCTTGGATGAATTTCTATGATTTCGCAGTAAGCGATGCAACTTTCAACCAACCCCGCTGAAAAGAGCGAACTACTTCTTCTGTCACTTCTTGAATGACTATCCGTGTTTTTGGGATTAAAGCAATCACTCCCTTTTTAAACTGCAAAGCACTTACATGCAGAGGCAGAAAGACATGATGATAGATATAATGAATTGTTTGAGAAGACGTTCGAATAATGCCTTGCGTCACAGGAATCACCACTGTTTTCCATATCCATTGACAACCCCTTGTCATCGCCAACCCACATGGTTCTACAGTACACTGATACACTGTTCGAACCATTTGTAAAACTCTCGCGACAACAACCATCAATTTTTTTCCTAAACCATAAGAACTATGAATGATCCGATTCCATGTCCAATGAGCCGCTGTTTTCACAAGATGAAGGCAGGGCCTAAGTACATATTGATGAAACAACGTTACTACTTTTAATGCCGCTCTGCAAAGAATGTCCATCCCTTGAACGATCCGATTCCATGTCCAATGAGCCGCTGTTTTCACAAGATGGAGGAAAGGCCTAAGCACATGTTGATGAAACAACTTTGCTACTTTTAGTGTAGTCCTACAAAGAATGTCCATCCCTTGAACAATCCGATTCCATGTCCAATGAGCCGCTGTTTTCACAAGATCAAGGCAGGGCACAAGCACATGTTGATGAAACAACTTTGCTACTTTTAATGTCGTCCTACAAAGAATATCCATCCCTTGAACAATCCGATTCCATGTCCAAAGGGCTAGTACCTTGATCAATTGAGAAAACGGCAAAATAACAGCCTGATAGATTTTTTGTGCTAAAAGAACACATGCTTTTTTAAGACAAAGAGAGACTTGTACAACACCTCGACTGATAGGCACAATCGCATGGGTATAAGACCACATTGCCATTTGAGGAATCGCCTCTGTAGCAAGCCATTTTGGAAGCAGCCAACCCACAGCATAGGTAGGAACAGCAACAGATAAAAATGCATATTTACCCGCTAAAAGGAGTCCAGACCCCGTTTGCTGCAAAGCTCTTCCGACCAGATGAGCAACAGGCCGTCCAATATTTGCCGTCAATAATTGACTGCCACCCATTTGTAAAAAAGAACCTAACCCCGCCGCAATCCCAGAAAAACAAAGGATTCCTACCCCCACTTTTCCTGCCGTTATGCATCTTTGCTTCCAGACGCTGTCCACGCCACCCCCAAAAAGAAAAGAAGACGGCAAAGACATATTTGATAAAGAAACACTAGACATAACAATCACATTTATACAATTTACAAAAAAACAAAATTACAATAAATCTGCGCGAAGCCTTTTTTAGAATAATTCTTAAGTCTCTTGATTTACAAATTTTCTATTACCGATTTTTACTTTGCTGCATCTTGAATGATAAGAGTCCAAGTAGCTCGGAGAGCCTCGTTTCCAACAATATAACCCGCTGCCTGAACTGTATAACGCTGGAAAGGTCGTTCTTCTAATCTTCTCTTAGAAAATTCTTGGCATGCTTCTTGAAAACAAGATGTAATTTCGCTATAGGCCAGACCTTTTTCCTTAGATTTTGTCACTAAACCTCTTCCATCGTAAAAAGACACAGAAGTCAATTTCCCGCCTCCCAAAGAAGCAAATCTTTCAATAGTATCAATTAAATTCATATTTTGAATCCTAAATTATTTAGAATGTAAAAAGAGACGAAGTTTCTCTTTTTAATTCAGATAAGAGTATACATTTCCTAATATAAAAAAAGAGGGATAAATGCGAAAAATGATTAAAAAATCGGTTTTTAGGAAAGTTCAAAGCCCCAAATTTCCAAAAAAGCAAAGGGTATCGTGAGATTGAGCACTGTACCCTTTTGCCTTAAGATTTCTTTAAAAACCCCATTCTACGTTCAAACCCAACTGATGCGATTGATATCTAGAACCGAATTCTCCTCGATATGCAATCACGCCGGAGGGATATCGTGAATCCATAGGCTCGAATAAAAACTGAACGGCCGCTGATCCTAGGTTTTGCCTCCACGACAAAGTTTCCACTGTAAAATTACCAGGGGCACCTACTAAATACGCATTCAAAAACCCGACAGAATACGGCTTTTTATACACATAGGAAGCCGCTTCCTGCAGAGTCAATTTCCAGACTTCGAAAGAAAATGTCTCATAAAAACGCAACCCTAACTCATTTCGCAACATCGATGAATGAAGCATTTTTTGACCAAACTTAAACGGTCCATTACCGACTTCTTCATAAGGAAGTTGCCAATTGTGGACCCAATCCATCATGAAAAATGGCTCGAAAATATATTCATCATCATAAAAACTACCGCTATAACCAATTTCTAAATGAGGATCAAATTGCAAACCTCGCGGATGGGATGCTGAACGAAAATTAAACCCGGTCATATGAATATTACGAACATTTGCTGTCTGAAATAACCCAAACCAGATCGCAAAATCCGCATAAAATTGATTTCGATCCAAAAGGGCATACAAGAAAATCAACTCCTGATTGATCGTGCTATGGCCTGCATTCTCTCTTTCATTCACATGAGTATGCATATAAGAAAGTCCGCCCCCGATACGACCTCTGCCTTCCTTTTCATAATCATATCCAAGGACAAATCCAAAAGTGATTGGCTGGAATTTAGGTGTTTGCTGCTGTGCTTTTTGGTACGCATCCGCACCAATGAGCTCTCCCCATATTTGATTAGGCCTTCCTTTTCTCTTGGAAGTGGATAAAACATGATCATTTCTTCCAGCTAAATATCCAAGTTCTCCTTGTTCAGAACCCTGCATCCTCGCAGAACGATTAAACAACCTGGCATCTTGCGAACGAATCGTCAAAGCACTCCTTGCAAAGAACAATGAATTATCTAGAGCAAACAAAGAAAATGCATTTCGAGTGGGAGCTACACTTTCAAGAGCTTGATTCAAAGTCCCATCGATTTGAGAAGGAAGTAGATAAGCAGCGGCATCGGCAGCATTTATATTAATATAATCCGCCAAAGTCCAGTTATTACCCTTCAACCCAATCGTAGGAACTGAAGATGCCGCCAATAAAAGAGCATCCATTGCAGCACTGTTGATGTGCCCAAAAAAAGCAGCAGGGATTCCAAGATTTGTAGCTATAGCAGGATTCAAAAGTGTTGCATTTTGTATTCCTGTTACTAAATAAGCAATTGTCTCTATAGAATTATTCAGTCCACCAAGAATTCCCACCTGTCCATTGCTAGAAATTGCAACCGCTGAAATCTCTATGTCATTGGATACAGGAAGAGTGATTGGAATAGCAGTCGCGGTTCCTGAAGTCCACTGAAGCGTATATGCATGAGCAATAAACGAGGCATTATCAACCCCTCCTAAAATTCCGTTCACACCCTGCGCATCAATATCAACACTGAGAATAAGCCCCGGTGTAAAAAGGTTGCTGACTGGAACTGCTGTAGGACTAGAAGAAGAACAAGTATATGCAAGCGGAGATTCTCCGCCACCCTGATCCCCCCCTCCAAGAATAGCGCGTCCATTCGAACTAACAGCAACTGAAAGGATCTGACCAACATCCGCCACCGGCATCGAAATTGAAGAATCTGTCGAAGCTACTAGGTTAGCAAAAAAAGCAATCGGGTGGGTTTGCGGAGTTGTGTCATTATGACCACCACAAATCCCATGCACACCATTTGAGTCTGCACAACGCAAAGCCCCCTGCCCTGTTCCTGACGGAACAAGAGTAATCGTCGAATTCCCATTCAAAAAATAAGAATGGAAAATAGAAGGACTCACAGTAGCATCCGTTCCCACAAGCAATCCTACCGGACTACTACCTCCTAAAGGTGCAGAAATAGCGGCTCCTTCAAATATAACATTGGGAGGCAGAGATGGCACGGTAGTGGCTGTATGAGTTGCTATATCGACGGTAAAAGCTAAAGGACTAGGCCCGACAAGATCTCCTCCTCCCAAAACACCACTTTGACCCGTTGGATCCATCGCAACACTAAAAAAAGTACCGGCTCCGGAAATATTTGTAATTGTCGTACCCGTCGCATTCACCACATCCACAACATAAGCTGCCGCATTCAAACCATCATCGCCGCCAAGAAGGCCTACCGTACCGCTTGAACTAATCGCAACACCAAAGATCCCCCCACTTCCTGCAATTGGTATCTGAGTCGCGATCGGATTATTAATATCAATTACATTCACTGTCAATGCTAAAGGATTTGGAGAGCCCTCATCGCCTCCGATTAAACCATAGCGTGCGGCAGAACCTCCTCCACCGTTATCAGAAGTAAATACCCCAGCATCCACAGGCGACTTACTACCGAGACACCCATAAAAAAGCACAAACACAACCGGCATTACCAACGCACAACGATCGAAAAATCGGGGATTCATCATAACTCCAATATTTTTTATCATACTAGCTTAACAACATAAAAGAATCAATCAGAGTCACCCTACCACCCACGAATTCTTTCTCTCCATTCGACCTTTATTTCTCTTGGAAATTAAAGCATCACTCAACCTATCATTAACGACTCGAAAAAACAAAATCTATTCTTATGACTACCTTATCTCGCCTTGAACAATGCTTGATTCCTCCTCCGGAAGTTATCCTATGGGAAAGAGGCAATCTTACAGTTAAAACATACTCAACCTCAGAGAAAATAACGTATTGCGTAAAGAATTTTTTTGCTTTTACATCTCTTCTTCTCATCTCTCCATTGACCATTGCTTATGATTGCCTTGCCAAGCCAAGGCAAATCACTCTAGCTCAAAAAACTCCCGACATCACGCCACATCTACCTACTTGGCCTCCTGAGCAAAGAGGCTTTGCAACCTCCCTCTTCCAAACATCAGGATTGGGCACAAAGTGGAGCGCAAATCCCGCACTTTTCGGAAAATGTGACTGGAATGAATGGATGAATAACCCACAGCACGTTATTCATCCCGATGGATTCGATTACAAAAACTTTTTTACCGATATTCTCTCCGATCCAACTGCCTACATTGAAATGTTAAAAGCTCATCATGTGACAGCGCATCGATTCTCTCTTGAATGGTCTGTCATTGAACCTAGACCCAAAGAAATCGACATGGCGGCTGTATCTTTATATCAGAACTTCATTCAAAAACTTCTTGAAGCCAATATCACACCTTCCATCACTCTAAACCACTTTGTTGTTCCCGAATGGTTTTATGAACAAGGCAACTTTCAGAAATTAGAAAATATCGACCTATATGTTGCTTTTGCACTGAAAGCCATGGAAATGTTCCACTCCGTTAAAGATTGGTGGTCTTTCAATGAACTCGGAATCAAGGCTTTTCAACAAACTCGTGAAGTATATCCAACGGACTTGCCGGAAGGGAGCCCTCTTTCTAAGCGGGTGCATGCAGCAGGAATTTCCACAAGAAATATGCTCATTGCCCACTGCAAACTCCACAAAGAAATCAAAAGACTGCATCCCGACAAAAAAATGGGAGTCACACACCAGTGGCTTCAATTTGACACAGCAACAGGAAACTGGCTCGAACGACTGATCGCTTATCTTTTCACAAAATTCAGCTTTACTCCTGTGTATCAATTTTTCAAAGACGGACGATACTCTTTTGAATTTCCCTTTATGGCAAACATCCAATTCGAAATTCCTAAAGAAGAATTTGATGAAAATCACCACTTTCTAACAAGACTCGGAGTCCAAGCCTATCCCAAACCAATGTTAAAAATGGGACTCAATCACGGAGAGACTTATCCCGGACTTGCTTCAGCAATCAAGAACGGCTCTTTCTTTAGCTTTGGCTCAACCTGCGAACCTGGAGGAACCGTGATGCGATTCGGGCCTCGTTGGCAAGCACAAAGAATGAATGAAATCCTCGATGAGGCGTTTGCTCTCACGGATCAAGTGTACATTACAGAATATGGTTCTGATGCAAACGTTCAAAAATGGGGAACTCCAAGATTTGAATTTAACGATGCTGCTCAAGCAAACTATCTGCAACAGCTCACAGAACAGATTCAAAATTATAGCGCACGCACCTACCGAGAAATCAAAGGGATCTTTTGCTGGAGCGATCTCCAAAGACAAATGGAATGGGAAAATGGCCTTGAGTGTCGCCTCGCCACTGTCAAGCCCCTAGTCGATGAAAAAAGACGCATGACAGGATGGAGTCCAACACCCTCTTCTCAATACCTAGCACAAAGTTACAAACCGAAAATAACCGCAACCGACTCTTTGATTGCTTAAAAAACCAGTCAACAAAGATAACAGCTACAGCATTCCTTGAAATCGAGTTGGCCTGAAGACTTCTGCGCCATAATCCCTCCCTTATACCGAAAATAAGTTCATTTGCGATCGTTGAAATTCGGCGCTTTGGCGCGTTTAAAAATCAAATTTTGAAGTCGTTGAGTATAAGAGAAATATTTCACACAATCTTTAAGTAGTTATGCAAGGTCTTAGGTTGAATTTAAATAATGAATTATGCCACCCTCTTTCCATGATTAAGACAGATCAAACTAACGTACAACCAATCCAATGGACACCTTCCTTTCTTCGCATGGGAAGAGATGTGTGCGCGTCTGTAACGACAGTTGCTTTACGCTCTTTACAGATAAAAAGAAAAAACTTTGAATATTGTATTCATGAAGTCAAAAAAAAATTTTTCAATCTCATTCATACAGGTTCGTTTTTAGCTTCTAAGCTTCTTGATTTTGTTGTTGTGCATGTCAAATCGATCGAGTCTTTTCCTAAAAACAAGGAACCAGTAACTGGATCAGGAATCAGATATCTAACCCACGGAAAACTCCTCTCTTTATTAAAAAAACTTTATCCAGACTTTAATTCTCTTGAAGGGGTTTGTGAAAGATATGCATTCACAGTATTAGAGGATCTCTTAGAAGGATCTTCCTCTTTCATAACAAATATCAAGAAACTAGATAATTTGATAAGAAACTTAAAAGAAGAAGATCTAATAAATGAGATTAAAGAAGATAAAGATCTATCTAATTTTTTCAACAAGATACAGCAAAACCAATCTAAACACAAAACAGACAGCCTAATCGGAGCAATATCGGGGACTTATACTAATCCTCAAGATCTCTTACCCCTTATGCTTAGTTTTCAAGAACAGTTAAACTCTTCTTCAATTCCTTTTAAAGCTCTCGCTTTTTTGATTGGATCCAAACACCACGGCATCGTATTTGAATTCAATTCAGAAGAAAACGTGTATAGATTGATAGATATTAATGATTTAAATGCAAATATTTTTCCTTTAGACTCCATCCCTGAAAAAATAGCTAAAGCTTACGAGTTTTCTTCAGAACCAAGCAAAACCTTTTCTATAAGAGTTTTCTTGTCTACAGATAACAAAACTGAAGTAGACCCCAAAAGCATTTTCAATGCTTGGAAAGCATCTTTTTTATCTAAGCAAGCTCAAAACCTATCTTCCTTAAGCGAAGAAGAAAAAATCAATTGGCTCTGTAGCGCTAGTGATTCAAACGATGAGCAAAGCGTATCTTTACTGATTGGCGCAGGAGTCAACGTTAATCAAGCAGATAAAGAAGGATCTACGCCTCTTTACTTAGCCTCTCAAAATGGCCATGAAAAAGTTGTTGAAATACTTGTTCATAACGGAGCTAACATTAATCAATTGAACAAGAAAGGATTTTCCCCTCTTCACGTGGCCTCTCAAAATGGTCTTGAAAAAGTTGTTGAAATACTTGTTCATAACGGAGCTGACGTTCATCAACTGGATAAAAAAGGATTTTCCCCTCTTCACTCGGCTTCTCAATATGGTCATGAAAAAATTGTCGAAATACTTATGAATAACGGAGCCAATGTTAATCAGGCATCAGACGAAGGAGCTACCCCACTTAGCTTGGCCTCTCAGAATGGCCATGAAAAAGTTGTTAAAGTACTTATTCATAAAGGAGCTGAGGTTAATCAACCGGATAAAAAAGGATTTATCCCTCTTCACTGGGCTTCTCAAAATGGCCGTGAAAAAGTTGCTGAAATACTTATTAATAACGGAGCCAACGTTAATCAAGCAGGAGCGGATGGATTTACCCCTCTTTATATGGCCTGTCAAAAAAATCATGAAAAAGTCGTTGAAATGCTCCTTGATAAAGGAGCTAACATTAACCAAGCAGTTGATGGCGGATTCACTCCTCTTTACATGGCCTGTCAAAAAGGTCATGAAAAAATCGCTAAAATGCTCATTGATAAAGGAGCGGATGTGAATCAATCAACTGATAAAAGATGCGCCCCTCTTCACGTAGCTTCTCAATTCGGTTATGAGAAGATCGTGCAAATGCTTATAGATGCTAAGGCCGATGTAAATCTAACAAACAAAGCCGGAACTCGCCCCTTATTAGTTGCTCGTTACATGGGACATAAAAAGATCGAACAAATACTCATTAGCGCAAACGGAAAATATTAATCATTTAATCCACTATATATCCGTTCCAGTTCGAAGGCCCCAAAAAGAAAACTGATTAAAAGTTGTCAAAAATCAACGATTTCAATTGGGTATGTTTGAATTAATACTACCCAATTGCGACATCGATTTTTGACGCTTTGCCGCGCTGCAATGCAATGTCATTTTTCATTATGCATTCGTGTATTTTAAACACAACCCATTCTCTATCAATGAAGTAAAAATACAGAAACCCATTTTCTTCGGTAAAATTATTCATCATTTCGATACTAAAAAAAACAACTCAGCGAAATATTAAAAAAATAATACACACAAAATAAATAATATTAATTTATTTAGTTGAATAAACAAGATAAATGAACTACAATAAAACAATAATAAAAAGGACATTATTAATATGACAACCTCTAGCTGTCTAGATTACTGCTTTCCGTGGTGCAGATCCTCCTCTGACTCCCAACCCTCCCAAAATGACACCCCCGCCCAGAGAGTAGTCGTAGCCAGCGAGGATGTCGCAGAAACAGCTCTAAGAGCTTTGAATCGTTTAGATCAAAGTCAACAAGACATAACAGGCAGCAATAATAGACACTCTTTACATCAAAATACCGAAGATTCTCCT
>CAYVDU010000022.1:0-1403 GCA_964450765.1 uncultured bacterium
CGCTGGTCGAAAGAGCAATAAAAAGATCTTCCGGCTTTCCAAGAGCTTCTATAGAACGAGAAAACACAGATTCAAATCCCATATCATTCGCAACACAACTCAAATGTCCCGGATCTGCCAAAGCAATGGCTGCTAAAGCAGCTCTTTTAGAGCGAAATTGTCCAGTCAACTCTTCTGCGAAATGCATCGCGTCGCACAAACTTCCCCCGTTGCCTGCAATTAACAGCTTTCCTCCGGACTGATAACAAGAAGTAATCATTTCCGATGCTTTTTCTAAAAAGAAAAGGCTCTCTTTATTTTGCAAAACGTAAGCCGCTCGAATGACTTCTTGAACTGCTTCTGCAATTTTGTGATCTGCCATGACGCCTCCAATCCAGAATACTTTAAGAGAATTCTCTATTTAAGAGAAAGGAGATGCGACTTCAAACTTTAATAATTCTTTTGTGACCGGATGTGTAAAGGCAATTTGCCAACAGTGAAGACGAATCGTTTTCCCATCTCCTGTTTTGCTCCCATATTTTTTATCTCCAACAATCGGATGGCTAATGGCGCTAAATTGAGCACGAATCTGATGATAACGTCCTGTCTCCAATTCAACACGGACTAAAGTAGAATGAGGCATATAATGCAGTGCTTCATAGGTGAGCTTCGCTTTTTTAGCCTCTTTATCGGATGCTTTTGCAATCAGAGCGCGATGATCCCCATGAATCAAAAAATGCTCTAGATTTCCAATTTTGTGATACAAAATCCCTTCTACTTCTGCCAGATAGATTCTTTGAATTTCCATATTGCGCGACTGCTCATTTAACCGGCTTAACGCTTTACTTGTACGCGCAAAAATCACAAGACCGCTCACAGGGCGATCCAATCGGTGAATGCAGTGAAGAAATACATCACCCTCTTTATGAAACTCTACTTTAAGCCAACTTTTAAGCTGATCTTCTAAACTTTCTTGATCAGACGCATCCGGCTGCGTTAAAAGCCCCGCGGGTTTGTTTGCAATCACAAGATGATTATCATAAAACAAAATATCCAGATCGCGTCCCATCTTAAAAAAACCCATTTCAATAAACAGACTCATATTATCTAAAACTTAAAATTTTCAACAATTTATAACTTTTCCCTCTGCACTGGATAAAAAACAAGGCGCGCAAGATCTCAAGCCTAAACGCCATGAAAATCTACAGCAACCCCAGAAGGTTTATAGATCATTAATTACTAATATCTTAAGAAAATAAAAAGTCAAAATCACGCTCTAACAACACTAAAAACCACGTCATTAATTAAATAGTTATATAAAAATACTTTTAATTAGTAGTAATTAGTTGATTTTTAAATAATTTTATTATACAATGGATATTATAAAAACAAACTAAAAGGTTAGAATAATGACAAACCCAATT
>CAYVDU010000022.1:1413-9387 GCA_964450765.1 uncultured bacterium
TATACCAACCAATCCTCCAAAAATCCAACAACAACAAAACCAAGAATTAAACGGGCGAGTTAATCAAGCTGCTCGACCTGTATTTGCTCATCGACCTATGATTAACTACGCAGAACTAATGAAACAAATCAAAGCACAAAAAACACCCTATACACCACGAGAGCCATCCTACCGCAACTTCTCAGCAGGTCAGAGAGCTTACCTAGAAAGAGAAAGAAAAGGACAATCGCAACCTTATTCGCATCGCTTCCCTTCTAATAGAAACAAAGCAAAAAGAGCCAAATAATAAACGATCACGAGATCATTCTTTGTCTTAACACTTCATACAGCAAAAGAGTCGTTGCAGAAGCTACATTTAAAGAATCCGCAACGCCTCTCATCGGAATGCGAACCAAAATGTCTGCAGACTCCATCCATTGAGAAGAAAGTCCATATTGCTCTGTACCTACAATAACAGCAACAGGACCTCGCAAATCAACATGCGTAAATTCTTCTTTAGCATGCGGTGTTGCAGCGACAATGGCTATCTTTTTTCGCTTTAAAAAAGAAATCATCTCTTCACCATCAACTTCCAAAACCGGCAGCGTAAATAAAGTCCCTACACTTGATCGAACCACATTAGGATTATGAATGTCTGTTGTAGGATCGCAAACAACAACAGCGTCCACACCCACAGCATCCGACGAACGAAGAATGGTTCCTAAATTCCCGGGCTTCTCAATGCTTTCGGCAATCAAAAGAAACGCACTTTGACCTAAATGCGGCTCTAGATCCGATAAAGACAAATGCATTTGAGGAGCAATCGCTAATAAACCATCAGGACGATCTCGATAAGAAATTTTAGCAAACACCTCTTTAGAACATTCCAACACCTGAGCATTCGACTGCTCAATCAACGCCTCTTCATTCTCACCTAAAAACAACTCAGGACATATAAAGAGCGTTTCAATCTTTCTTTTCGCTCCGATCGCTCTTTTTAACTCGCGATAGCCTTCAATCAAAAATAAATGCGTTTCTTCTCGATATCTTCGCTCACGCAAATGAACAGCCTCTTTCACTTTTGCATTTTGAAGACTCGATATTTTCATGAATCCCATACAATCCTCGCAAACGAGCCGCTTGGAATCGAAAATGCATCATTTCCCTGCAAGATCATTTCCCCGCTCTCTGATTTCTGATGAAAAACCTGCATTAAAAGATGTTCTAATACGATCGGTGTAAATCCGGGAGTATGGCAAGAAAAAATCAAAAACCGAGGTTTATTCGAGAGCACTGCTTTACATGCCTCTAGAAGCGGCAAAATATGTTCTTCAATTTTAAACACCTCTCCCTTAGCTCCGCGTCCAAATGTCGGCGGATCCAAAATAATCCCATCGTAACGAGATTCTCTTCTTTCTTCCCGTTTTAAAAATTTGAGAGCATCATCGACAATCCAACGAATGGGAGCCCCTTTTAAAGAATTGAGCTCCGCATTTTCTCTTGCCCAATCAACCATCCCCTGCGATGCATCAAGATGACACACTTCTGCACCTTCTTGAGCCGCTGCCAGCGTCACCCCGCCGGAATAGGCAAAGAGATTCAAAATGCGATCTTTGGGGCGAATCTTAGAGCGCATCCATTGCCAAAGAGCCGCATGTTCAGGGAAAACCCCTAAATGCCCAAAATCCGTCGGAGCGATTTTTAACTTTACACCGCCAACGGACACAACCCAAGAAGACGGCAGTTTTTTCTTAAATTGCCATCGATTCTCCGGTTCTCTGGAAAAGCGAGCATCCGCATCGCAAGACCCAAGTGCTCTCCACACTGCTTGGGCGCAAGGACGCAGAATAGAAAAAGGACCAAAACGCTCCCATTTCTTTCCATCCCCACTATCCATTAACTCATATACATCCATAAATTTTTAAACCTCTTGCTTGGAGATCGGGATGATGATGTATCCAAGAAAAACACTGTTTTCCCAATCGTATCGGCACATTTTTCTTTTCTCCCTCAATTAAAAAAGGAGTAGGGCGCGTATTTTCTCTCACCCACTCTCTTATCATCAAAAAAATACGATCCGGCTTAATTTGACAAATGTCCATCGTTTTAGGATCTTGCACTACCTGAGGAAATGAACACTGAATCCCCCAAAAAATCGACTCTTTGCTGATCGACATTGAACGAAATTCTCCATCTACAGAAGAAAAATGGACAAAATGCGCCTGCATTTGTACTACAGGCTGGCTTACTTTCACAAGATACTGGTTTTCTCGAGATGCAATCGGTTGGAGCCATAAAGAATCAAGATCTCCAGTCAAAGCAGAGGCTAAAACACGTCGTAAATCCGCATCCTTTGGAGTTATTCCCTGTTTTAAACCTTCAATCCACCCTGCGTACTCGGAAACAAAAAAAGCAGTTGGAATTGAAGATCCATCTGAAAATCCAGTCATTGGAAAAATCCAATGCTGCCCCAAGAAGTCGAATAAAGACTTCATCTCCATCCCATCCAAAAGCATAGGGATTTTGAGCCATTTAGAGGCTTGATACGTCCCTTCTTTTTCTACAGAGGACACTCGCAAATCCAATATCTTAGACATTTTTCAATATCCTAGAAGGCAGAACAATTAAAGAAAAAACGCCCAGTGTGATGTATGAATCAGCCAGATTAAACACAGGAAATGAATACCCCCATAAGACAAAATGGAAAAAATCAATCACATGTCCATACAAAAGGTAATCCAGAACATTCGCAATAGCGCCGGTTAAAACAAGGAGAAAAGAAAACTTTTGAATCTTCAGCTTGGAAAAGAAAAAAACATAACAACTTAAAGCGACGATAATCAAAAACCGGACAATAAATAAAAGAAAAGCGTGCCCGGCAAATAAACCCCAAGCAGCTCCCGTATTCACTACATAATTTAAAGAGAAAGAAATTCCTAAAATATTTTCAAAAACAGCAATTCCACCGAAAGGATACCCTCCCCAATGTAAAGGAGGGACATTCCCTATAACCCATATTTTAGAAATAACATCGATCACTAAAAGAAAAAGAAAAAAACATAAGTATCGAATCACAACAGCCCTTTTTCGAACCGCTCCTGCGCTTTCACGGTCATCGTGGCATAAGGAACGGCTTCCAATCTCTTGATCGGGATCTCTTCTCCCGAAATATCACAAATACCATACGTCCCCTCGGTAATTTTTTCCAAGGCCCGATCAATCTGACGAAGCAATCCAAATTCTTTACTTGTCACTTCCAGATTCACTTGCTTTACAAAATCATCCGTTCCCTCGTCAGCCGAGTGCTGCGAATACCCCTTCGATTCATCAGGGGCTGTCACTTCCTTTTTTGCCCCTGCAATCACTCGAGTGATCTGCGCTCTTAATTCTTCCAATCGACTTTTAAAATGTGCTATTTCACTTTTGCTCAGAGGCATAAATTCCACCATCAGTTTCAGGTTCTTTTAGAGCGCCGCCAGGTACAATCGACTGGATTGCCTGAAGCAGTTCTCGAATATCTTTAAATCGTTTATAAACGCAAGCAAACCGGATATACGCTACAACATCTAGGTTGCGCAAATGATCCATCACAACATCTCCCAGGTCCTGACTTGTGATTTCACGCACTCCCCGCGCCATTAAATCCGCTTTGACCTTATATGCCAAAGCACACACCTGATCATGACTGACTCGCGTATGACGACAAGCAGAATCAAGGCCGTGGATCAGTTTATCTTGCTGAAAATCTTCGAAAGTACCATCTCTTTTTTTCACTTGGAGGCTCAGATCGATCGTTTCAAAAGTGGTAAATCTCCGCATGCACTGACAACACTCACGACGTCTGCGTGTTGCATTCATCTCTACAGCATCGCGCGAGTCCGTCACTTTCGATTCCTCATGGTTACAAAATGGACATCTCACAAAGCTCTATCTCCGTTCAACAAAAAAAACCAAGCAAGATAAAAACACCTGCTACCTGGGTATTTAAAAGAGTGAAAGATTTTTTGTGAATCGAGATTTTTGAAATCCAAGAAAAAAATGAGAACGGAGAGAGTGGGATTCGAACCCACGATACGCTTTCACGTATACACGCTTTCCAAGCGTGCTCCTTAAGCCCCTCGGACATCTCTCCAGAAAAGCGCTGTATTTTAAGAACTTCCAAAAATAAAAGCAAGCACCCTTAGAGGGTGTCTACAAAATAAGGCTCAGCCGATTTTCGATTGAAAATCGGCCAAAATAATCCCCAAAAGCAACAAACCCTTACTTTGAACCTATCCTAGTAAAAAGTTTCGGTCGATTTTTAGGTTCTTTTGAACCGATTTTTCATTAAAATTGCAGGGGTAATATCAACATTAGTATATAACCCCTGCAATTTTAATGGAAAATCGGTCAAAACAATCCCAAAAATCGACGAAAAATTTTATTAGGATAGGTTCTTAGACACCCTCTTATTTAAGAGTTGAATATTATCAGAAAAAGGAAGATATTCTTTAGCGATATCATTTCTTTGTACAATGAAAAAAAAGAACATTTATACGCTTTTTATTTTTACACTATGTATTTTTATAACATCGTGTAATAACCATACCACACCACCCACTCCCTCGAAACCGCAAATCTTAGTCAGCTTGCCACCTTATGAGCACTTAATCAAAAAAATTGTTGGTGATGATTATTGCGTACAAACAGTTGTCCCTGTAGGAAGCGATCCTCACTCCTACGAACCCAGTGCAAAGCAAACATCTCAAATCGCAAACGCGGTTCTATGGTTTAAAATCGGAGAATCTTTTGAAAAAAAACTCCTTTCAGCCATCCAGCAAAAAAAACCAGAATCTGCAAGACATCGATTTGAGACATCAAATTCCTCTTTTAAAAAGTCATGGATGCTGCACTCATCACGACAATATTGACAGCCATTTGTGGCTTAGCCCTAAAACGACAATGCTTCAAATCCCTCTGATTACAAAAGCGCTCATCCAAAAATTTCCTGAGGATCAAGAAAAATTCACTAAAAACGCAGAAATTTTAATGTGTGAATTTCAAAAATTCGACGCAGAATTAACAGAACTATTGGCGCCGATTCAGCACCGCTCATTTCTAGTATCTCATCCGGCATTTGCCTATTTTTGCAATGATTATCATCTACATCAATTATCCATCGAGCACGAAGGAAAAGAACCCAAACCAAGGCAAATCCAAGAGACCGTTTCAAAAGCCACTTCAGAAAATGTAAAACTCGCCCTTTCTTTACCTCAACATCCGATAAAAGGTCTCTCTCTTGTTGCTGAAAGACTCCACATTGCCGTCCGCACAATCGACCCTTACGCGCCTGACTCTTTGGAAACAATGCGTCTTTTAGCGCATTGGATAAAGGATCTTGATCACGAATGACACAAAACGCCATTACCCTTTCACACCTTTCCTTCTTTTATGGATCCACACAAGTGCTTAAAAACACCTCTTTATCCATCCCCCAAGGTGCGTTTATTGGAATCATCGGGCCGAATGGCGGAGGGAAAACCACTCTCTTAAAGCTACTCATGGGATTTCTCTTTCCGACAAAAGGAAATATTTCCATCTTAGGAAAATCTCCCGTTCAAGCACGCACAAAAATCGGATACGTCCCTCAATTCTATCGATTTGATAAAGATTTTCCCATCACCGTCGAAGAAATTGTTTTATTAGGAGCTCTTTCAAAAACATCTTTTTTTGGAACTTATCCGAAATCGATTAAAGAAAAAGCGCACGAACTACTCAAAGAATTTGACCTTTTCGAACACATGAAAAAACCTTTTGGCGCACTTTCCGGAGGCATGGCTCAAAAAACACTCCTTGCAAGAGCTCTTCTCAACGATCCAGACATCCTTCTATTAGATGAACCAACAGCCAACATCGATGCTCTATCGACGATCGCTATTTTAAAAAAGCTCGAAAAACTAAAGCTCAAAAAAACAATCCTTCTTGTCACACACGATTTAAAAACCGTCGCAGAAAAGGTAGATCAAGTCCTCTGCGTACAACAAACAATCACATCATATCTACCTCAAGAGATTTGCAAACACTTTGCCTTTGGCCTTTATCATACGCCACTCATTGAACCATCAAAAATTTCAACACCACGAGAATCCGATGCATCTGTTTTCATTTCTCAATGATTCTTTTATGCAAATGGCGCTCTTTGCCATGTTGATTTCTTCGGTGTTAAGCGGAAGCATTGGTTCTTTTGTCGTGGTCAAACGAATTATTTTCATCGCAGGAAGCATTTCCCATTCCATTCTAGCAGGAATGGGTGTCTGTTTATGGCTGCAAAAAACACAAGGCCTTGCATGGGCAACTCCCATGGGAGGAGCCTTCGCTGCAGCCATCCTCTCTGCCATCTTCATTGGATGGATTCATCTCCACCATCGCCAACGAGAAGATGCCGTTATCGCAGCCATTTGGTCGACAGGCATGGCCATCGGCGTAATTTTTCTTTCCATTACTCCCGGAAATCACGGCAATATCATGGACTTTCTCTTCGGGAATGTTCTTTGGACAACACCTAAAGATCTTCTCTTCTTAGGAGTCTTAAGCGCCTCTTTACTTATTATCGTTCTTTTTAACTACCGTAAATTTTTAGTTCTCTGTTTTGATGAAGAACAAGCCCTTTTGCAAGGGATCCACGTCAAAAGACTTTACCTTCTTTTACTTTCTATGATTGCCATGACGATTGTGACACTCGTGCAAATTGTTGGAACAATTCTTGTTATTTCTCTTTTAACCATCCCCTCAACCTTCGCAGGACTGATCACTCGAAAACTCCCCTCCATGATGATTGTAGCCACCGTTTTATGCATCCTCTTTAGCTTTTTTGGCCTTGCTTCCTCCTATGTTCTCAACTGGCCCCCAGGAGCTACAATCGCGCTTTTTTCCGCAGTATGCTATCTTTTAGCGCTCACAGTTAAAAAAAACAGAAAAACTAAACAACCAATCACCTAAAAAGCAACTCACTGATTTTCAACAACTTTCAAATATTTTGAATATTCCTTAATTTTTATAAACATCAAAGAACAACTTCACTTCTTTGTTTCAGAAACTTCAATCCATCAACATCATCTCTTTCTCCCAGCATCCCCCAAACCACACTGATCGAATTGCCAGATGCAGAAGCACCACAAAAAATCTTTACAAGCTAAAAATCAACAACTTAAAACTTTATCGTTTTTTAATAAAAATGAATAAAAAAATTTAAATATATATAAGAATTAATATATAATAATTAATAATAAACAAAGCGAAACAACAATACAGAGAAAAACAATGACAGTAGCAACAACAAACAGACCATCCCTATTATCAGGAGCCATGTCATGGCAAACGGCTATCTCTTTAGTAGCAATAGCAGGGGCCTCTGTTGTTCTGGTAAAGAAACTTGCATCTAGTATATTTGCCCCAGATTCCTCAACCAGACCCTCTCCCTCTTTAGAAGAAAGAATAACAACCTCGCAACCGGTCGCCTCCACCACCATAAATCTTTCTCAACAATCATGGGAACAACCGCTTCGAACATGGGTTGACACTGGACCCTCAGACAGACGCACAACAAGACAAGCTATTGCAGAACAAATCAAAAATTGCTACGCCCAACGATCGGGGTCTATATCCCTCGACCTTGAGGGAGACACGCTTCCTCCAAATATAATACCACCTAACATAACTCACCTTTACATCTCTGGAGCTACTATCCCAGAAGACTTTATAGTACCACCTAGCGTAGAACACCTTGAGCTCTCTAGATCCACTATCCCAGCAGGCTTTATAGTACCACCTAGAGTAACTGTCCTTGACCTCTCTGGATCCACTATCCCAGCAGACTTTATAGTACCTCCTAGCGTAAAATACCTTGACCTCCCTGGAGCTACTATCCCAGAAGACTTTATAGTACCTCCTAGCGTAAAATACCTTGACCTCTCTGGATCCACTATCCCAGCAGGCTTTATAGTACC
The DNA here is from genome assembly GCA_964450765.1 of uncultured bacterium. Classification (GTDB taxonomy): domain Bacteria; phylum Chlamydiota; class Chlamydiia; order Chlamydiales; family SM23-39; genus DAIDHZ01. The sequence goes on from CAYVDU010000022.1 coordinate 9,378, forward strand.
ACCTAGAGTA
>CAYVDU010000022.1:9487-12179 GCA_964450765.1 uncultured bacterium
CTCTGGATCCACTATCCCAGCAGGCTTTATAGTACCACCTAGAGTAACTGTCCTTGACCTCTCTGGATCCACTATCCCAGCAGGCTTTATAGTACCACCTAGAGTAACTGTCCTTTACCTCTCTGGATCCACTATCCCAGCAGGCTTTATAGTACCTCCTAGCGTAAAATACCTTGACCTCTCTGGAGCTACTATCCCAGAAGACTTTATAGTACCTCCTAGCGTAGAACACCTTACCTTCTCTGGAGCTACTATCCCAGCAGGCTTTGCACGGGCACCTCAAGACCAAATGGATCACCCCATACAACAAATCAGAAAAGCCTTCCTACGAGGAGAATTACCACCCGAACGAACACATCAAATAAGGGAGGCTATAGACAATGAAACATTCAACTTCCAGATGCTACAATCTCCAGATATTATGAATACGATAGGGAGACCTCCTCATATTTCTGAAAATCTCCCAATTGAAGCCAACATGGAAGAGAAAGATCTCCGCCCAGCCGGTGAAGACATAACTGCAAGAACAGAGCAACATCCTCATAAAAACGATGTCTCAGTTGACGCCGAAACAGCAGACGAAGAACTCAGCCCAGAGGGCGAAAGTATTACCATCTGACTCAATCCTTAAAAACTCCATGCAACAAACCTAAATCTTAATTTGTCAGGTCATTTTTCAATCATTTTTGATAATTTCAAATCACACCAAAGAATCAATAATTACAGTCAAACGCGACATTACTTTTTTTTAAAGTCGACATTTCCCTTCTTATGTCTTCAACCAGAAAATCCAAGGCTTCTATCTCACTTTTTTCCGTAGCATGCTATCTTTTAATTCTCTCAGTAAAAAACAAACAAAAATCGCTTGAATCACTCATTGACACAGTTCTTTTTAATCAACTTCAGAGGATTAAGATATTAGGATAAATCCTTAGTAATCAATAACTTGTAACTACCAAAAAGCTGATATCTTCAATAAAACGCTAACACACTAATAAATAAACCTTTATATATAATAACAATTTTAATATAATTAAGTTATAGAATTTTAAAAACTAACTACAAATGAAAACAACCTTATTCAGAAGTACATACAATCATTATAGAAAAACCAATTGCACATGGGGCAACAAAAGACCTTCTGAGGAAGCCTCCCTTCTAGCGGCAAGAAAACGACAAACCGTCATCAAAAATGCCACTAATGCCTGGAACCTTGCCAAAGAACTCAGAAGCTTCCAATCAGTTAACCCCATAACGCAAAGAAACTTCACTTCCTTCACCAATAATGCTACTGATGAACAGCACCTTACCGATGCCCTCGAACTCCTACAATCAGCTAATCTCCTAACACCAGAAAACTTCAACGCTGTCGTCAATAATGCCGCTGATAACCAGCCCCTTACCGATACACTCCGGCTTTTACAATCAGCCAATCTGCTCACACAAGAAAACTTCGATGCTCTCATCAATAACATCTCTAATCTCTATAGACTCGCTTCGGGATTAAAAACCTTGCAATCGGTCAATATTCTAACACAAGAAAACTTCAACGCCCTCATCAGTAATGCCTCTAATGCCAGCAACCTTGCCCTTGGGTTCAAATGGTTACAGAAAAATCATCTCCTAACGCCAGACAATCGGCAAACCCTCATCGACAATGCCCCTCATGCCTTTGACCTTGCTGTTGGGATCGATCTCTTACATGGGGGTGACATCTTAACGCCGGAAAATCGACAAACCCTTATCAATAATGACTCTAATGCCGAACACCTTGCCGAAGCTCTCTTGATCTTGAAATTCAATGATATCTCCATAACGCCAGAAATCCGACTAACCCTTATCGATAATGTCTCTAGATCCCGGGAAACTGTCAAGGAGCTCATTAGAAAACACCATCAAAAGCAATTACTTCAAGACCAAATGAATCACCCCCTACAACTGATCAGAAGAGCTTTCCTACGGGGAGAATTATCACCCGAACAAACACGTCAAATACGGCAAGCCATAGACGATGATAGATTCAACTTCCGAATGCTACAATCTCCAGATATTATAAATATAACAGAGAAACCCTCTCATATTTCTACAAATATCCCAGTTCATGCCGACACAGAAGAGGAAGAACTCCGCCGAGCGGGTGAAGACATAAAACCAATCAGAGAAGAACCTCCTCGTAGAGAAAATGTCTCAGCTCTCACTGAAACAGAAGAAGAACTCAGCCCATCAGGCGAGAATATGACCATCTGACTCAATCCTTGAAAGCTTAAAAGCTCCCTAAAACAAACCCAATCCCTAGTTTATTAGGATAGGCTCAAGGCTTCTATCGCACTTTTTTCCATAGAATGCTATCTTTTAGCTCTCTCAACAAAAAAACAAAAAAATCGCTTGAATCACGCTTCGACCCAGTTCCTTTTAGTCAACTTCGGAGGGCCAAGACATCCTGATGAAATCTACCCCTTTTTAAAAACACTTCTCCAAGACAGAGACGTTGTACGCACTCGTTTCCCTAAATTTATCCACAACTATCTTTTTAATAAAATCGCCTACAAACGCTCTTTCAAAATACAAAAAGAATATGCACTTATAGGAGGAAAATCTCCCATCTTTTTTGATACGGAAAATATCGCAAATCTACTCTCTAAAAAACTCTCATCAAAAGTAATGACGTTTCATCGCTACATTCCAGATACTC
>CAYVDU010000023.1:0-11860 GCA_964450765.1 uncultured bacterium
AAGGGGTTTTGATGCACTGGCAAAAGCAACAGGAATAAAAACAAGTCGAGCCTTATTCGATACGATAAAATGGTTCACAATCAATGGAAATACATTCTCACTAAAAACACGGCAATTCGAGCACAAAAAGTCCTCAAAAAGAACCATTTCAACCCCCCCCTGTCCCACTACAGGATGCCCCTCGGAATCAATCAATAAAGGATCTGGCAATTGCATTCTTTGGTACTGCGTTGCGACTCCCAAACTTAAAAACAAAAAGAAGGTTGTCAATAGAACAAGCTTTTTTCTCGGCTTCATTTTCCTCTTAAGACCCAAAAAACTAAAAAATCAGCAAGTTTTTATCAAGAAAACACCTAAATTTTATAGTGTCCACAAAATATTTTTTACTCAAGGAAATTATAATCTATACCCGTTCCGGTTGAAAAAGAGCTCCTCCGCAACTCCTCAAAAAACCTCACATCGAGAATGACCTCTTGAATACAATCTTGACTTTTACCTCTTTATCAACTACTTTTAAGCTATAATCTGAATCTATCAATATACGTTCGAACTATAGTGCAACCAAAAATTTACTCCCTAGAAGAACATAAACTCTCTTCAGACAAAGTCGATAGTCATGCCTTCTATATTATCCATAAATTACGTGAAGCTGGGTACAAAGCTTTCCTCGTAGGAGGCAGTGTCCGAGATCTCCTACTCAATCAAAAACCTAAAGACTTCGATATTTCCACCTCGGCAAGGCCTGAAGAAATCAGATCCTTGTTCCGGAACTGTATCCTCATCGGGAAGAGATTTCGCCTTGCTCACATTCGCTTTGGCAAAAAAATCATCGAAGTGTCTACCTTCCGCTCTGGAGAGACAGAAAACGCAAACCTTATCGTCAGAGACAACGTTTGGGGATCTGAAGAAGAAGACGTCCTTCGAAGAGATTTCACGATGAACGGCCTATTCTACGATCCTGAAACTCAAGAAATTATAGACTACGTTGATGGGTATACGGACATTGACAAGAAAATTTTACGCACGATCGGAAAACCCGAAACACGCTTTAGTCAAGATCCTGTACGCATGATTCGCTTGCTTAAATTTTGTGCACGTTTTGGCTTTGAAATCGAAAAACCCACTTTTGAAGCTCTGATCTCTTGCAGAAAAGAAATTTTAAAAAGCTCTTCTGCCCGTATTCTGGAAGAACTACTAAGAATGCTAGAATCAGGCTCTGCAAAAGAATTTTTCCATTTGCTTAACGAATATGGAATGCTCAAAGCCCTCATTCCTGAGCTCGCACATTACCTTCAAATACACCCAGAAAACATCACCTTTGAATTATTAAAAGAAATCGACGCAGAAATTAGAAAGCACCATTCTTCTATTTTTGATCGATCTTTACTTTTAACAGCGCTAATTTTCCCTCTCTTTGATCAATATTTAAAAACAAAAATCAAAAATCCAAATCGACCGCCCCACTTAGGACAAATTGCAGAAATCGCCTATCATGTCATTGACGGCATCTTTGGCCATTTCTTTATTCTTCCTCGAAAATTACGTTCGCTCATTGCAAATCTCATCACGACACAATATCGACTGATCCCTTGCGACGGTAAAATTCCCAAAAAAACCAGAATTTCAAAAGATCTTCAATTTAAAGACTCTCTACATCTTCTGAAATGGAGAGCGGCCGCTCATCCTGAACTCCTTACCTTCTACACGTTTTGGACACAAACAGCCTTTCTCTCCCATAGAGGATCTTCCGATACACCTCAAGAGCAAGAAAGGACACCCTCTCATGAACATTAAACCTCCGTGCTGCGCTCTCCAGGTAGCGCCCGACATCACCCTTTATCACGCAGGCCCCCCTCTTGATTTAGGCCCTTTGCCTTCATTTTTCTATTTTGCTCTCTCTGGGCAAGATTCTCTCTGCACCGATCCATACAACCAAATCGTTCAATTTCTCCACGGACAGATGATTCGTGTTTTTTCAATGACGCTTCCTGCGCATGAAAGCAATCTTCCCGCCTCTTCTGCCATCAAAACATGGGCAGAAGATTACCTCGCATCAAGAGATCCCATTGAAGACTTTTTACAAAAGTTTTTCATAGCCACTGAATTCGCCATCAAAAACCATTTTGTTAATCCGTTAAAACTCGCTATCGGAGGCCTATCTCGAGGAGGCTTTATCGCTCTTCATGCTGCGGCTCGCGACCCTAGATTTCGATTTATCCTTCCCCTTGCCCCAATCACAGAACTAGACAAAATCCATGAATTTGCATCCATGCAAGACCATCCTGCAATCCGAGCTTTAAATGTGAACCTCTTAAAACAAAATCTATGGAACCGCACTATTCGATTTCACATCGGGAACCACGACTCGCTTGTTGACACCAAGGCATGTTTTCACTTTGCTATGAACTTAGTCGAAGAAGCAGCCCATCACAATCTACGATCTCCACAGATCGAATTTTTCACTCATCCCTCCATTGGCCACAAAGGCCACGGCACTCCTTTGGATGTTTTTCGGAAAGGTTCAGATTGGATTTGCTCATGTCTTCTTCATTCATAGATCTTTTTGTTTTAGCAGGAGAAGCAAGCGGAGATTACAAAGGAGCAAGACTCATTGAAGAACTGCTCAAATCACAGCCAAACCTTCGCATTGCTGCCATTGCTGGCCCCCACATGCGCAAACTCCCCATCAAAACAGTGCTGCCTATGGAGAAATTCCAAGTCATGGGTTTTTCCGGTGTAGTGAGCTCTTTGCCAAAACTCATCTATCTCTTTTTCTTCATCCGCAATCTGATTTTAAAAAAAAATCCAAAAGCTGTTGTTTGCATTGACTATCCAGGATTCCACCTCAGACTAGAGCAAAGCCTTCGTAAAAAAGGATTTCTCGGAAAACTCATCCATTATGCATGCCCAACCGTCTGGGCTTGGGGGAAAAACAGAATCCCCAAAATGGAAAAATCATTAGATCTTCTCATCTCCTTATTCCCTTTTGAAAAAAAATATTTTGAAAAAACCTCTCTCAATGTCGCCTATGTCGGCCACCCACTCTCTTTTGACATCCCCCCTCCAACATCCTTCTCAAGAGAAAAGATCCTGGCTATTTTCCCAGGAAGCAGGTCTTCTGAAATCGAGGGCAATTTATCGATCCAGATTGACACTGCCAAAAAACTCCTAAGTCAAGATCCATCTACCCAAATTCACATCTCTATTTCCCACGAAGAACACGAACAAAGAATCCGAAAAATCATTAGAGAACTTCCTTGCACTTTTGTCTACCCAAAAGACAGATACGCTCTCATGAAAAAAGCACATTTAGCTATTGCAAAATCAGGAACCATCACACTAGAGCTTGCACTTCATCAAACCCCCACTATTGTCAATTTTGCGATTCGTTCATTCGATGTTTTTCTAGCTCAAAAAATATTTCGCATCCGCCTCCCCTTTTACTGTATTGTCAATATCATTGGAGAAAACGAAATATTTCCGGAATTTTTCGGTCCCAATCTAACACCAGATGCGCTCTTTAAAGCTGCGCTCTTCATGTGGTCTGATGAAAAAAAGAGAAATCAATGCATCATAGACTGCCAAAAGATCCGGCAAATGCTCCACCAAGGGAACCCAAGTCAAATAGCAGCGCAACGCATTCTCGATTTATTTTCAAGATCACAAACACTCTACGTTAATAAATTTTTAGAAAGCAAAAACACCCGCTAACCAAGAACAGAAAACAAAACATAAATCTCTCATAAAAAACAAGTTATAAACAAAGAAAGAACAAGCAAAAAAAAACGATCTTATTTTACATAGACAATCTCCTCTTGCGATTTTTTTTGACTATTAACCCTTAAGAGGGATAAAAGATTTCTTTATACCTAGAATGATTCAGAACCTGAGTTTTGAGATCTGAATCAATAGACATCATTGAAAGAAATAGAACTTCTTTCCTAAAATTGGAAAAATGAGAATTTCAATCTTGTCCAAAAGCCAACTTTTGAATCATTTTGGGTATAGGAACTTATTTTTAAAGGAGTCATAAATCAATGGCAACAAAACCGAAAGTATCAAAATTCATGCAACCCATGAAACCAAGCAAAGATCTCGCCGCCATCGTCGGTGAAGGTCCTATGCCACGTACTGAAGTTACAAAGAAACTGTGGGCTTACATCAAGAAAAATAATTTACAAGATGCAAAAAACAGAAGAAATATCAATCCGGATGAAAAACTCCAAAAAATCTTTGGAGGAAAAAAAGCGGTGAATATGTTTGAGATGACAAAGCTCGTCAACAAACACCTCTCTTAATTTTGCTCTTCAGACCCAAAAATCTTCCATTTTTGGGTCTTTTTTTCTTATATAGTGGATTCAATCATAAATTATACGTTTTGGCAGGTGCTAAAACATGCAATTTATCATTGAATCCACTATAATACATCAGTGCACAAGTATAAATTAACAATTTCTTACGACGGGACAAACTATGCCGGTTGGCAAGTTCAAAGCAATAAGCTTGCAATCCAACCGCAAATCCAAAAAGCATTAGAAACGGTCCTTAGACATCCAATCGACCTCACAGGCTCAGGCCGCACTGACGCCGGTGTACATGCCTTAGGCCAAGTCGCTCATTTCACTACTGCACTCCTCGTCGACCCTTACCGACTCCGCTTTTCACTAAACGCGCTTCTTCCTGTAGACATTCGAATCCTGAACATAGAACCCGTTCATCTTCAATTTCACGCGCGTTACAGTGCATCTTCCAAAATCTACTATTACCATATTCATCTAGAAAGCACGCTAAATCCTTTTGACCGGCTCTATAAATATCATTGCTTAAATGCTTTCCATCAAGATCTTCTTTTAGAAGCTATTCCTCATTTTATCGGAACAAAAGATTTTACTTCTTTTGCCAATCAACCAGAGAAAGGAAGCGCTAGTCGAGATCCAGTCCGTACGCTATTTCGCATCGATTGCATCGAAGAACAAGGAGGCCTCCGTCTAGAATTCGAAGCGAACGGATTTCTCTACAAAATGGTGAGGAACATCACAGGAACTCTTCTAGACATTGCCTCCAAAAAAACACCGCCTTCCGAAGTCCCTGCTATTTTTGCTGCAAAAGACCGACGCAAAGCAAAGAATTGCGCCCCCCCTCACGGTCTTTTCCTCAAAAAAGTAATTTATTAACCTGATTCTTGAATCATTTTCACTATATAGTCGATTGAATTTAATACAGCCCCTTTTAAAATAATTTAATCCCGGCGACTTTCAATTCAATCCGAATAGGTGCCTTTCAACTGTCTTCGGTATATACCGATTCTTCAATTATCTTCGGTAGAATTGAGAGGGAGGAGTTATGTCCTATTTAAAAAAATATTTTGAAAAAGTAGCTGAGAAAGATCGTTCTACGGCTGCGATTGCTTACATGGCTTCTTTGGATGTAGTAGGGCAAGAAAATCCTGAAATTGTAAGGAGCATGGTTCAAGAGCTTCAGGCGCAAAGATCTCATTTAAAATTGATTGCTTCAGAAAATTTTTCATCGTTTGCAGTTCAGCTTGCAATGGGGAATTGGCTGACCGATAAATATAGCGAAGGAGTTGTTGGGCATCGATTTTATGCGGGTTGCGAGCATATTGACGCCATTGAAGGAAGAGCGAATGACCTTGCAAAAGAGCTTTTTGGAGCCGATCATGCCTATGTGCAGCCTCATTCAGGAGCGGATGCTAATTTGGTCGCATTTTGGGCGATTTTAACGCAAAGAGTGCAGTCCAAGGAGATTGAAAAATTAGGTAGAAAAAATTTAGATGAGCTAACTGCGGAGGAATATGAGAGGGTTAGGCAGCTTTTAGTGAATCAAAAAATGATGGGGATGGCTCTTGGCTCCGGAGGTCATTTAACGCATGGATATCGGCATAATATTTCTTCAAAAATGATGCGAGCTTCCCATTATGATGTAGATGAGAAGACAGGATGTATTGATTACGCGTCTTTGCAAAAGAAGGTAAAAGAGGAAAAACCGTTGATTCTTGTGGCCGGGTATTCTGCGTATTCAAGACGCCTTGATTTTGCTAAGATGCGAGAGATTGCTGATAGTGTGGGTGCGGTTTTAATGGTGGATATGGCTCATTTCGCAGGCCTTGTGGCAGGAAAAGTATTTACGGGATGTTATGACCCAGTTCCTTTTGCCCATGTTGTTACGTCGACGACGCATAAGACTCTTAGAGGCCCTCGTGGAGGGCTTGTTCTTTGCAAAGCGGAGTTTAAGGAGTCTGTTGATAAAGGGTGTCCGCTTGCTCTGGGAGGTCCTCTTCCTCATGTAATGGCAGCAAAGGCTGTGGCGTTTAAAGAAGCTCTTCAGCCGGCGTTTCAGAGATATGCTCATCGGATTGTTGATAATGCCAAAACTTTGGCTGAGTCTTTGATGCAAAAAGGTGTGCGCGTTTTAACGGGGGGAACGGAGAATCATCTTCTTGTGATAGATGTCATGGGGAGTTTTGGTTTTAATGGCCGTCAAGCGGAGACTCTTTTTAGAGAAGCTTCTTTGACAGTAAACCGCAATGCGATTCCCCATGATGTGAATGGCCCTTGGTATACTTCCGGTGTTCGTATGGGGACTCCTGCTTTGACTACTTTAGGAATGGGTCAAGATGAGATGAAAGAAATCGCAGCGATCGTTGTGGAATTATTGAAAACTTCTGTAGTGGCTACAGATCCAAAGACGAATGGGCCTTCCCGTTCAAAATTAAAGGCGGATGAAAAGGTTCTTCATAGTGCCAGAAAAAGAGTCAAGCAATTGTTAGAAAAATTCCCTCTTTACCCTGAGTTGCTTGTCGACTAAAATTAATGAAATCTACGAATATGAAGAAAAAAGGGAGTGAAACAAAGTATATGGCAGCCGAACAAGAAGAGAAGATGTTCCGATTTACAAATGATAAAATAGAACAGACGGTTCTTGATAAAAGGCGAGTTTTCCTTTCAGATGCGGTGGATTCAGAGAGTGCTAAAGATATTATTCGCAAGCTTTGGTATTTGGATCATGTGGCTCCAGGCAAGCCTATTTTGTTTGTTATCAATTCTCCGGGTGGATCTGTTGATTCTGGATTTGCAATTTGGGATCAAATTAAAATGATGTCGTCTCCTGTTGTGACGTTAGTGACAGGCTTAGCTGCTTCTATGGGATCTTTGCTAAGTCTTGTTGCAGGCAAAGGCAAACGATTGGCCACTCCTAATGCGCGGATTATGATTCACCAACCTTTGATTTCCGGAGTGATTCGCGGTCAAGCAACAGATCTAGATATTCAAGCTAAGGAAATGTTAAAGACACGATCCATCCTTGTCGATATTTATGCAGAATCAACGGGTAAAGATAGATCTCAGATTGAAAAAGCGATCAATCGAGACAATTGGATGACTGTTGAAGAGGCAAAAGAGTTTGGTCTTCTTGATAAGATAGTCAGTACTTCTAAGGAGTTAGAGTCTTTCTTGCGCTGAAGTGATGATACCGAAAATAGTTCAAGAATCGGTTTTTAGACGCGTTCAAAGCGCCAAAGCGTTGAATTTTCAGAAACGCAACGCGCATTGTATTATCTTCAATACTATGCGCGCTGCAATTCAATGTTATTTTTCATAAGTGGTATTAATCCACTATAAGGTTCTGTTTGTTATTCATCGTCGCTATCAGACCCTGGAAAATTAAATGGTTCGACGTAGGGGGCTCTATTGTGGCCGTGGCTTTCCAAAAGAGCTCTAGTAAAAGAGACCTTATCCTGAGGGACAAGAATGACCTTAATTTCGTCGGGAAGAGCGCCTCCTCGTAGCCCTATCTCTCCGCGGATGCGGGATCTTATCCCTATTTGATCTCCCTCACGATTTGATCGAATACCGAAAAGAACAGGAAATGGATTAGCAACTAAAGCCTGTTGCATTGGGTTTAATCTTTCCCAAGCTTCTCGTCTTTGTATTTCTAAAGTTCTTCTGAGTTGATCAATTTGTCGATCTTCTTGTGTGTACCAAAATGGCTCTTCTCTAGTTGAGTTTATTTGCTGATCGCCATTTGTAGAGATTGCGGTTGCGCTTGATTGAACTGTTTGGTCTCTAAAGGATGATGGACTCCATATGAGTTGTCGTCGAGTATATCTTAACGAAGCTTCCATTTGTCCTACCCACGTAGTTGACAGGTATTGGTCATTCACTCTGCCAGGTAAGCATCCAGGTCCGATTTCGCCGGAGAAGGGAATAATCCTAGCTGCCAGTAATTGACTAAAAGGCATGAGATGGCCTCTTCTTTGACCGTGATCAGTATATGTAAGTAAAGAAGGAGATGAAGATCCGTGGAAGATCTGAGATCTATGAAGTTGTTCTATTGAAAGATTGTAGGTTTGCAGGATTCTTTGAGATTGATCGTTTGCCTCTTGTAGAGAAATGCTGGGCCCAACAGTCCTTAAAAAGGAGTCTCCTGTGATGTCTCTTCTGAAGATCGGGTCTGTTTGTTGAAAAAGAGGAGGAGTTTGCTCGGAAAAGAGTGGAGGAGGTAAAACCGAATGATTAATAGAGGTTTGGGCGCTTATATTGCTCATAAAATTAAGTTTTTAGATGGAATTTTATCTTCCTAAACGAAAATGAGGAAACGGTTCGACAGGGATGGTGTGGTTGTACTCTTCTAAAAGAGCCCGGACAAAGTCTCTCCATTCAGGGAGGACAAAGATCACTTTGATTTCATCTTTCTTAGCTCCTCCCTCTAGGCCGACTTCGCCTGAAACGTCAGATTCAACCATATGGTGAGCATTTTTCCTTGGGCAGGAGATTCCATATACAATAGGGAATCCGGTAGAAACTAATTGTCGTTCAATATGGGTTAATGAAGGCCAAGCCTGTTGTCTTGCTTTTGTCACTCGATTGTTTAGCTCTGCGATTCTCGCGAAAAAGCTTCCTGGAGAGTATTTTGAGAGCATCTGATCAGTTGTTTCGGTGGATACGTCCACTTCTCTTTTTGGCATCATCTTGAAGGGGGGGGTTTTAGTGTACTCTATAGCTTCGTCTAATTCTCCAATCCAAGTTGTCGAAAGGCAAGAGCGGTTAATTCCAAAGCTGCCAAGGCAATGTTCTCCGGAGAATGCTACAAGTTGGCGTTGTGCCAATATGCTGGAAGGCACGAGATCTCCCCGTTGACTGTTATAATCTGTGAATGCGAGTAAAGATCCGGAGTTAGCTCCATGGACAAGTTGCGATCCGTGTAATTGTTGCTTGGTTAGTTGAAACCTTTTGAGGACTCCTTCTACAGCGGCATTGGCTTGTTCGACTGTGATCGCCTGTCCTCTTGTTTTCATGGTTGCGGGGTAATGGGGCGAAGGTGCTTGAAAAAGATCGTCTGTGGGGTGGTAAATGGCGGCTGAATGAAGGGCGTTTAAGGAGTTGCTGCCGGAGGAGGTCATTAGAGTTGTTTGGGCGGTTGTCATATCTGGCTGTTCCTTAAAGTTATCCTAATGTTAAGCGTCATTCGGGTTTGAAAATTGAAATGGTTCAATGAAAGGGGGGTTGAGGTTGTGTCCATGAGCTCGTAAAAGGGATTCAACGGCCTCTATTTTTTCTGGAGGAACAAAAATAGTTTTAATTTCATGAGGAAGAGCGCCGTTCTTTAATCCTATTTCTCCGCGAACAAAGGATCGAACGGGGACGTAACTGCCCTCTCGGTCAGATGTGATTCCATAGAGAACTGGAAATGAATGCTCAACAAAGGATTTTTCTGTTTCAGTTAATTTTTTCTCCCATGCTTCTTGCTTTGCTTTCTCTATTTGTGCTTTTCGTTCATCAAGCTCTTCATAAATGGGCATTTGAGAGTTTCTTTTTTCTGTTTCTTGAGAGGGTTCTTGAGGGGATTTTTTTGGCGTCCATGGAGATGGTCGAGCGAATTTTAATGCTCCGGGGAGATCTCCTATCCAGGTAGTTGACAAATGTTCTTCGTTAAATCCTCCAGATAAACTTCCAAATCCGATTTTTCCTCCAAACGGCGGAGTTCCTGAGGACATCAATTTTCCAATAGGAGAAAGGCTTCCTTCTCTCTTTCCGTAGTCAGTAAAAGCGAGTAGCGATGCCGAGTTGGATCCATGGACGACATGGGCTCCGTGTAATTGTTCAGTGGAAAGCTGAAACAGTTGAAGGACTCTTTCTGCGGTGGTATTTGCAGTTTGTACGTCGATTGCGCGGCCGCATATTCGCAATGTTCCGTCGTCGTCAAATATTTTATGTTCTTGAGTAAAGAGAGGACTGGGAGAATTGGCTCGGTACTGGTCTAGGGAGAAGGGAATCGGGCTATGGTTAACATTTAAAGGGCTTGCATTATTCATAAAATAAATAGTTTGTTGACGATTTATTTTATATTATTTTTAATTAAATTGCAATTTGTTAATAATGTGTTAATTATTTATTTGATTTGTGTTTATTTTTTTGCATATTACTGTAAATGAATTGGTTATGACGGGCTGTTTTTTGACGCCTTGGCGCAGCCATAAACTATTAAGGATGATTTGAAGGACTATAAAACCGGGATGACTGTGATAGTTGGGTGGATTTTGGCTCTGAGTACCTGTTGAATGGCGGAGAGGGTGGATCCGGTTGAGGAATGACAAGTAGTGCATGAGCCTGAATAGGCGATGAAAAGCTCGTTATTTTCTTTGAGCTCGTGGATAGTGACGCCGCCGCTATCGAGTTCTATGTAAGGGCGGATGTCTTTGTGAATCACTTCTTCGATCAGATGTTTTTTCTTTTCTAAAGAAAAAGTATCCCAATCAGGGAGCCCGTTCGGATATGCGCCGGAGTCCCATTCGATCGGGGTGATGTCATAGCTTTGAGAGTTGCATGGGATATCGCTGCATGATTGGATTGCATAATCTACAGCGGATAGAAGTTGATTTAAAAGACTGTGTGCTGCAGGTGGGAATGCAGATTCGTCTTGGTTTTGTTTTGCTTGGTTGTCAATTAGATCGGCTGTGATGCGAGAGGCTTGTATGTAATTTTTGCGGATTAAAAGCTCTGAAAGAATTTCAGCTGCGGCAATGAATGCAAGAGGGCCGAAGGCTTGAAATTGAACATCTGCAATGACGCCATCTGTTTCATCAACGAGTAAATAGAGAATCACATTATTTTCTCTGCCTTCAACGTAGCGCATTCCTTTTGCAATAGCATCATTTTGTGAAAAAGATCCTACAAAGCGCAGGTGGTTGATTTTTTCTTTGAGTTTTTTATTTAAAGGAATGGGAGTTTTTATAAAAAGAGGGTGTTTTGGTTTCGATAATTTTTTGGAGATGTTCTGTAAAAAATGAATTGCTTCTTTGAGGATTGCAATTGTATGGAGGATATTTTCCATCGTCATTGTTCGATCAAAAGAAAAATGAAGGGAGCATTCGGCAATCGAAGATGGTATATTTGCATTTGTTAAGAGAGGATAAATGTGTTGTGTTTCATTGCCGCCTAGCAGTGTTTTAATTTTTTTAGATAAAAGAAGGGAGTAAAGGGCTTCTTGATGGACTCCTTCAAATGCAATAACGGTTGTATTCGGCAGCCGAAGCGACTCTTGAAATAGAATGTGTGTATTTGGAATTTGGAGGAGCACTTCTTTTTCAAAATAATCTCGAAGCCGCGCTATTTCTAGGCTCATTGCATCCAAAAAGAGGTGAGATTCTTTGGCTGCTTTGCATAGAGAAAGGAGCGACTCTGTGTCCACATTTCCGCCCCGGAGGCCATTTCCTCCTAAAATAAAAGGAACTAAAGGAGCATTGCTATTTGCAAAAAGTCCTCCCGAGCCGATTGCTGCATGGATCCGATCTCCGGAGAATGTTAGATAAGAAGCTTTTAATTCTTTCCATGAAACATAGTAT
>CAYVDU010000024.1:0-1757 GCA_964450765.1 uncultured bacterium
GTTGATAAAGAGAGGAAATAGGTTCCTATTTTTAGGCTGGAAAAATAAAGAGATGAAAGGGGTGAGTCCCTGATCGGTTGTGGCGTACTTGGGACGGTAGATCATTTGGTCGAATAGAAAATAAAGACCGGGATCTCCTTTTTCGCTTCCTCCTGAGAATTTATGAGTGCTTCCAGTGAGATAAAAAGCTCCGACTTTGTAATTGCCTGGCATACCTTTATGTTTAGGTCCCTGATTTACAAGAACACACCATTCAGAAATCCAAACAACGCCATTTGTACTTGAAAAGGTGAAATTGGTGCCGTGGTATTTGTTTTTTGAAATTTGTGTGTTGGCGTTATAGACTCCGACTTTTGCAGATAGCCAATCCCAGGGTTTCCCATATAGGTAAGCTCCCCAAGTTGCATTCGGATATGCAGTGAATGGAATATTGAAGAAAATAGCAACGGGGTTTCCATCAAAAGCATTGTTTACAAACTGCCAGTAAAGAGGAGAGGCTAAAAAATCATCGCCGGCGCAGAGTCGTCCCGCTTTGATTGACAAGCGTTCATTAAAAAGAGTTTCAATGAGATAAAGCTCAACGAGTTTGACTGTTTGTGATCCGTAAAGCTGAGAAGCGGTAAATTGGTTATGGATTTTATCTCGTGAAAGATTCGTTCCGGTTCTCCACGCAGCGGAGCTAAATAATTCTAAGCCCGTTAAGCCGATGTGGGAAAAATTGACATTGACGGAAAGACCGTAAGAGCCGTCATAGGCAAAGCCGCGTGCGTGCCCTCCTACAGGGTTGCCGAGTAAATCGGTGACATAAGATGCGTCGACGGTGGCTCCGAGTTCTGCGAGCTTATTTCTTCGGCCTCCCATTGAATCGAGCATGTATTTTCGATTCGATGTATCGTGGGGCTTTGTTTCTTCAGGTTTCTTTGAAAAGTAATCAAGCATATCTTTGTGGCGGTTGCGCGCGTTTTGAGAAAAACGATGGTCGCCGGCAAAGAGTAGGGATGTCTGTAATATACTGAATATTACCAAAAAAATAGAAATATGGGATTTTCGCATCATGAATTTCATTGTATTGAAATTTTTTTTGAGGGCAATCTTTTTTTGTTGGTTAATTAAGTCTGGGGTGATATGTGGTGGAAATAAGGTGTGTTTATGATGATGTATTTGATTTCTGCAATTGCTGCATTAACCGGGTTTTTGTTTGGGTTTGATGAAGGGATCATGTCGGGTGTGATTGAGTTGATCCAAAAAGATTTTTCTTTAGATACTCAGCAAACAGGGTTTATGATGGGACTTCTTCCATTTGGAGCTTTAGTTTCTTCCGTTGGAACGGGTCGGCTTTGCGACTGGATGGGACGTCTTCGGGTGCTTCGTTTAGTTCCTGTTTTATTTGCTTTAGCGATTTTATTGATTATTGGAACGACTTCATATACTGCCCTTTGTGCGGCCCGTTTGCTTTTAGGGGTGAGTATCGGGATGTCTGTTGTTGTAAGCCCTTTGTATATTGCTGAAACCACTCCTAGTGAAGTTCGAGGGAAGTTGGTGATTTATTTTCAGCTTGCGATCACGATTGGCATTTTGATTTCTTATGTTTTAAATCTTTTGCATGCAGCCAATGATTTTGGATTGTCATGGAGATGGATGTTTGGGGTTGGGTTTGTTCCTGCAGGTGTTTTATTTGTTGGAGCTCTTTTCCTTCCTGAGACGCCTCGATGGCTTTGTATGCATGGAAGAAGAGAACAGGCGGAAAAAGTTCTCCG
>CAYVDU010000024.1:1767-11839 GCA_964450765.1 uncultured bacterium
ATACATCAAAACGGAGCCGCTATTCAGAAACGAGAGCTGAAAAAGAACTCAATGAAATTGAGCAAACGATTCATCATGACAAGCATAAAAAGTCCGTTTGGAAGCTTCTTGTATCTAAAAAAATAATGCCATGTCTTTCTTTGGGCGTTATGCTCTTTTTCTTTCAGCAATTAAGCGGGATTAATGTGATTATTTATTACGCTCCTACTATTTTTAGTAAACTGCATTTAGGTACGGAATTTTCTACTTTATTAGCTACCGTCGGGGTTGGTGCATTGAATGTGCTGATGACTCTTTTTGCAATGCGATGGGTAGAAAAAATGGGACGGCGCCCTCTTCTTCTTTTGGGATTTTTAGGAACCACGTTCAGTCTTCTAGTGATTGCTGTGATTGCCTATTTCCAGTTGGATCAAATGAGCTGGATTGCTGCTCTTTGTATTTTTGTCTACATTGCCTTTTTTGCCATGAGTTTAGGTCCTCTGCCTTGGGTGATGATGCCGGAGATTTTCCCATTGGCTGTCCGCGGACAAGGTGCTAGTTTTTCAGCGGCAAGCAACTGGCTGTTCAATACGCTTGTTGTTGCGAGTTTCCCGATAATGCTTCATACCATGGGAATAGGCCCAACGTTTGCTTGTTATGCCATTGCGTGTATTTTGGGTTATTTTTTCTCTTTGCGTTATGTGCCAGAAACCAAACATTTGTCTTTGGAGGAAATTGAAGCTCACGTTCAGTCGGGACGTCCCTTTAGAAAGTTAGGGATTAAATAGAGCTCTTGCGTATAGCGGATTAAATTATAAATTGCATATTTTAGCTGATTCTGTTTGTTGGAGCTATTAGTTGCGTGGCTAGCCAGCGTGTATGTAATCTGTCTTGACGTTGAAACTCGATGAACCATTTCAATCGTTCTAAGTCTGCATCTAGAGGTCGAAATAGGATTGCATTGATTGCTGCTCCAACAATGGCCCCACCCATTAGGTATAGTCCTGTTTTGAGTAGGGAAACCTGGTGCAGGAATAGTCCTCCTGCTAAAAAAGTACCAGCGCCAGCAGCTGCAACGAGGGCCATTGTGACATAGGCAATTTTAGTGATTGTGTCAATTTTAGCGACTCTGTCGGCTTCTCTTTGGGTATTGAAAGCCATGCTGGAACGGGGGGGCTGAATGCTTGGGATTGAGGTTGGATTGCTGCTCATATTGCACGCTCTTTGTTAGTTTTTATGTAATTAATTATACAATATTTAATATAAATAAACAATTGTTTTTACGTTATTTTTGTTTTGTAGTTCGTTTATAATAAGTCGTTTAGGGATAGGTGGGAAAGCAGGATATGCATGATCGCAAGCGGCAGGATAAGCAAGATAACGATCTATCCTTCTTATCCTGCCGCTTGCGATCATGCATATCCTGTTTTGTTTATCGTTAAATCATTTGGGTCGTCAGGTTATAAAATTGCAGCCATTTGATTGTTAGTTATTTATGCTTTCTAAGAATTTGCGAAGACTCTGAGAGATCTGGGGTTGAAATCCGAGGTCCTCAATCAGACGGTCTGCTGCCTTTTGGACTTCCGGGGTGACCTTGTGCCAGGGGTCGTAGGCATACTGAAATTGAACCTGTTCTGCGAAAATAAGCACGTCATTTTGAATGGTATCGTCTAGGAAGAGGGATCTCACCTTTAGGTCCTTAATTAAAGGCTCGCTTTGCGACTGTTCCCCTTTGTGAAGGTGTTGAATGATTTTTGCAATATCATTACACATTTCAATCTTTGATTTTATCGGTATTTCGTGTTTGTGAGTGTTTTTCATTAAAGAGCCTCTTAATTATTATTATAGTATTAAGTTGGATTAATTTTAGTTTTATTTATAATAGGTTGACGGCCAAGGGGAAAGTTTTGTAAAATATCGACCCATTATGGCTACAGGTTACGATCTTTTGTCTTCCGGAGAGTATAAATATGGGTTTGTCACTCCTATTGCGTCTTATGTGTTTCCTAAGGGTTTAACAGAGGATACGATACGAGAAATTTCCCATAAAAAGAATGAACCGGACTTTTTATTGAAGTTCCGGTTGAAGGCTTTCCGCAAATGGCAGCAAATGGAAGAGCCTAAGTGGGCGAATGTCAAATATGTACCGATCAACTATCAAGACATTTCTTATTATGCTGAGCCTCAGAGTAAACCTCGGCTTGAGAGTCTTGATGAGGTAGATCCGGAGCTTTTGAAAACATTTGAGCGTCTTGGGATCCCCCTAGATGAGCAGAAACGTCTTACGAATGTAGCTGTGGATGTGGTTTTTGATTCTGTGTCTTTAGGAACGACCTTTAAAAAGACATTAGAAGAAGCGGGTGTTATTCTATGTTCTATTTCTGAGGCAGTGCATCGATTCCCGGAGCTTGTGGAAAAATATTTGGGATCGGTTGTCCCGATTGGAGATAACTTTTTTGCAGCCTTGAATTCTGCTGTCTTTTCTGATGGGTCGTTTGTCTATATCCCGAAGGGGGTTCGTTCCCCGATGGAGCTCTCCACGTATTTTAGGATCAATGAAAAAGAGACGGGGCAATTTGAGAGGACACTCATTATTGCCGAAGAAGATTCTTATGTCAGTTATTTAGAGGGGTGTACTGCTCCGGCGTATGATACGAATCAGCTGCATGCGGCCGTTGTTGAGTTAATCGCGCATAAAGGGGCGGAAATTAAGTATTCCACGGTACAGAATTGGTATTCAGGAGATCCGAAGACAGGCCTTGGTGGAATTTTTAATTTTGTGACGAAACGGGGTCTTTGTTTAGGGGATCATTCGAAAATTTCGTGGACTCAGGTAGAGGCTGGAGCTGCAATTACCTGGAAGTATCCGAGTTGTGTTTTGCGAGGGGATTACTCGGTCGGTGAATTTTATTCCGTTGCTTTGACGAATGGAAAAATGCAGGCGGATACAGGCACCAAAATGTATCATATTGGCAAGCATACAAAGTCAACGATCATTTCGAAGGGGATTTCGGCGGACGAATCGTCCAATAGCTATCGAGGGCTTGTTAAAATTTTTCCGAAAGCGGACGGCGCTCGAAATTATACGCAATGCGATTCGATGTTGGTTGGTAATGCGTGTTCTGCGAATACATTTCCTTATATTGAAGCGGAAAATCAAACGGCTCAAGTAGAGCATGAAGCATCGACTTCGAAGATGAATGAAGAGCAAATTTTTTATTTACAAACACGAGGGCTTTCTAAAGAAGATGCAATCAATATGATTGTGAACGGATTTTGCAAAGAAGTGATCAAAGAACTTCCGTTGGAGTTTGCGGTCGAGGCTCAAAAGCTTCTCACAATTAAACTGGAGAATTCTGTTGGATAATTTGATTGAGATTCAAAACTTAGACGCATCCATTGGGGATAAAGCAATTTTAAAAAAACTTTCTCTTTCGATTAAAAAAGGGGAAGTTCATGCGATCATGGGGCCTAATGGCGCTGGGAAATCGACGCTTGCCAAAGTTCTGGCAGGGCATCCTTCGTATGAAGTAAACGGCGGTTCGGTTCAGTTTAAAGGACAAGATTTGCTTGCATTAGAGCCTGAAGAAAGAGCTTGTTCGGGGCTCTTTATGAGTTTCCAATATCCGCTGGAAATTGCAGGAATATCGAATGGAGAGTTTTTATTTAGCGCTTTGAATGCGCAGCGTGTCTCTAGAAACCAAGAAGCTCTTACTCAAGAGGCTTTTGATCGTCTTCTTTTAGAAAAAATGGAATCGATGGAGATGTCTTCGGAGTTTAAAGCGCGCAGTCTCAATGAAGGATTTTCTGGTGGAGAAAAAAAGAAAAATGAGATTTTGCAGATGGTTCTTTTCGAGCCTGATTTTGCGATTTTAGATGAGACGGATTCAGGTCTTGATATTGATGCGATGCGCATTGTGGCAAAAGGGGTGAATCAGATGAGATCCCCGCATCGTTCCCTGCTCATTATTACTCACTACCAACGATTGTTAGAATATATTCAGCCTGATTTTGTGCACGTGCTTTCGCAAGGACATATTGTGCGAAGCGGCGGGCCAGAGCTTGCGCTTGAGCTAGAAGAGAAAGGCTATGCTTGAGACTTACTTTGAAGAGATATTAGATCCTAAAGATCTTTGGTTTCATATTCGAAAAAAACATTGGGATCGTTTTGTTCAAAGCGGTTTTTTAGAAGGGAAAAGATCTGCCTTTCAATATGTACCCATGGAAACGTTTTCTTGGCCAAAGCCTGCTGAGCGAACAGAAGATCTTTCACTTTCTTTAGACGGATTTCGTATTGTTTTTATTGATGGATTTCTTTCCATAAAACATTCGAAACTTCCTTCTGAAGTGATTTTTCTGTCTTTGGATATGGCGATGAAATCGTTTGGGATTTTCTTGCAAAACCGGATCAATCGTTTGTTGAAAGAAGAAAAAGATCCGATGGCGTTGTTAAATGGAGCGCTGCAACGTGCGGGCGCTTTTTTATATATACCTCCGGAAGTACGATTGTCTGATCCGATTCATGTATATCATTTCAGCACCGCGCCTTTGCTTGCATCGTCTCGTCTGATTGTATCTCTTGGTAAAAATGCATCTTTAACATTGATTGAGAAAAATAATGCAGCATCTTCAGTGGGTAATTTGTACACAGAGATTGCTTTAGATGAAAATGCGCAAGTTGATTTTCATTCCTGTGTAGAGGCGGATGCGAAAGCGGTTGTTTTTCAAACGTTTCGTTCTTTTTTAAAAAAACGGGCTCAATTGAAGTATCGATTCTATTCGCAAGGGGCGGAAATTGTTAGAAATTCAATCCATGTGCAGCTTTTAGAAGAAGAAAGCGAGGCGAGCTTGAGGGGGCTTGCAGTATTGGATCAACAACGTCGAAACCATGTTCATGCTCTTGTTGAACATATGGCGCCGCACACTCGGTCTCGCCAGCATTTCAAGGCCGCTTTAAGAGGGTCTTCTCTTTCTAGTTTTGAAGGTAAAATTCACGTTCATCCCATCGCACAGAAAACAGAAGGCTATCAGCTCTGTAATCATCTTTTGCTCAGTGATACGGCAGCGGCATTTGCAAAGCCCAATTTAGAAATTTTTGCAGATGATGTGAAGGCATCTCATGGAGCTACGATTTCTCAATTGAATGAAGAAGAGCTTTTTTATCTTCGTTCTCGAGGGCTCTCAAAAGAAGAGGCTAAGGTTTACTTAATTGAAGGCTTTATGGATGAGCTTCGGGACTGTCTTCCAAAGAAGGGATTATGAAGGATCGCTTCCCCATTTTCTCTCATCACAAGGATTTGATTTATTTGGATAGTGCAGCCACAACGCATAAACCCAAAGAGATGATCGATGCGTTAAGTTCTTTTTATGCGCAAAATTATGCGACTGTGCACCGCGCAATTTATCGATCTTCATTGAAAGCGACAGAGCAATACAATGCCACAAGAGAAACTGTACGGAAATTTTTGAATGCAGCTTGCTTTGATGAAATCATTTTTACAAGAGGCACAACAGATGCATTGAATTTGGTTGCGCAAAGCTTGGGACAAATGGGGCTTTCAGAAGATGATGAAATTCTCATTACGGAGATGGAGCATCATTCCAATATTGTTCCTTGGCAAATGCTTTCTCAAAAAACGAAAGCAAAATTGAAATTTATTCCCGTTGATGACAGAGGTGTTTTGCAGTGGCAAGGCGCAATTTCTTTGCGTACTAAAATTGTAGCGATAGGCCACGTGTCTAATGTGACAGGAACGATGAATCCCGTTCAAGAGATCTCTAAAGAAGCTCATAGAGTAGGGGCTGTGATTGTGGTCGATGGAGCTCAAGCAGCGCCTCACATGCCGGTAGATGTCCAAGCGCTGGACGTTGATTTCTATGCATTCTCAGCACATAAATGCTATGGACCTACAGGACTTGGCATTTTGTATGGAAAGAAAGACCTTTTGGAAAGGATGCCTCCCGTGGTCGGGGGCGGAGACATGATTGAGAGAGTGGATCTTGAATTGTCGACATACCGAGAGCCGGCACTTCGTTTTGAAGCCGGAACGCCGATCATTGGGTCTGTCATTGCGTTAAAGAGTTCTTTAGATTTTATCGAAGAAGTGGGACGGGAATCGATGGCGTCTCACGGAAAAAAACTCCTTCAAATGGCGACAAAAGAAATTCAGTCGATGGAAGGTGTTCAAATTGTGGGTACAGCCGACCATAAAGGGCCTATTTTAACGTTTGCCATTGAAGATCTTCACCCTCTGGATATAGCTACATTTTTGGATTTTGATAATATTGCGGTACGCAGCGGCCATCTTTGTGCGCAGCCTATTTTACGTCGCTTTGGTTTACAGACAGCGATCCGCGCATCTTTTGGTGTTTACAATACAGTCGATGACGTAGAACGTTTTATCGCTTCATTGCAGAAGGTTGTGTTGCGCCTTCGTCGTGCGACATTTGGAACGATATAAAGATGGGAAATGTAATTGTAAAGGTATAAGGGTATTAATTCTCGATCCAATATCCTTCACCTTCTTGAGAATTTAACGCTTTGCTATGTCAGAAAGCTGATCCCTTACCTTTCTTTGTTAGAGAGGTTAGTACTCGTCCATAAAATACGATGCTGTATCAATTAATTGTTGAATGGATTGGAGTTCTTTAATTATGCGACCGGCTTCAAAGAGGTCTTTTGCATCTCTAATATCAGGTACCTTGAGATTTTTTAGACGTTCCTTGGCTGCTGAGCCACGGGGATCATTAAAAGTATTTCGATCATCTAGAATTTTTGAGATCTCTTTCTTCTGATTTTCGCAAACGTTTTGTTGAGATTGTAGGATTACTTGTGCAAAGATTGTATTAACTGCGTCTTCGGATTTATCCTTTTTAGCTTGTTCTAAAAATTGATGAATTTTGAATTCTTTATCGTGCATTAGGTCGAATAGTGTAAGTTTTTGATCTTTTCCATTTTTGAAATCATTGAAATAATCGCATTCCTTGTGAGAAGAGAAGGTGTATATTCCTATAAGGATGAATCCTCCTAAAAGAGCTCCAATGGCCTTTTGGTATATTTCTGCTGATTGCATAGCGGATCCAAAAATCCCATGACCCAATACCCCCCCGAGGGCAAGAAGAGCTAGTCCCCCCAAAAGACAGGTCCCCCGAATTAAGGTCACGTGTTTATTTCCCCACCTTATACTGAGGTTAGGCTTTTCTGTTGGGAATGCGGAACTACTAACTGTGCTTGTTGTGAGATTGCTCATGTTTTGTCTTTTTTGTTTATTATTTATAATTATTATACCATGTTTTTATTTATTTGTTTTTATTTTTTTATGCATTGTTTGTTTGGCGTAAGTGTCTTTTTGTTAGCTTGTTGTGTGTAAGACGAAAAACAAGATATGAATGATCGCAAGTGGCATGGTAGACAAAACAGTCCATTTATCTTGTCTGTCATGCTGCTTGCGATTATCCATGTCCTGTTTTTTGTCCTGTACAGAAGCTGACCGGCTGTTTTTATATATAAGTCATTGGTATTGAGCGATTTTTGTTAGAATTTGATGTTGTGATTTTTTGAATGATTTTGAGATTATAAGTTATGAAATTCCTTAACGTGCTATCTATTAATTATTTGCGTCAGTCTATTGATATAAGCTCTAGTCTTTTTAAGACTTATGTTGATGGTCTGGACGATTCCTTAAACGGGCTCCGAGGTTGATTAACAGGGGGCTTCCTTTTAAAAATACCACCCAACGGTTGCTGAGATTGTCTGAGAAAAGACCTTTTTACCTACTTCAACACTGTATTGCGTTGAAATAAATCGTCCATTTCGACTTCTTGTAAAAATCTCAAAAGCGCCTTTACCTAAAGACATTCCACGCTTTAGAGAGTTCACTGTAAAGCTCCCTGTAGCACCAGGAGCAAAAGCGGTTATTTTCCCTATTTCAAAAGGCTGTAAGTGCACATAAAAAAGCTCTTGTTTTAAAAATAAAACACCCCAGTCTCCACTCCAAGCTTCATATGCGTTAAAGCCTAATTGAGAACGAAGCAAAGAAGAATTTCGAGCTCGGATACTCATGTCTAATGAGCCTGCCCCTTTTTCTGTAAAAGAGCCTTCATGAACAAATGCCCAGTCTACCGAAACATAAGGCTCTAAAATGCACCAATCACGCTTGAGATCATACCCAAGGCCTATGTGGGGAACGATTTCATATCCGTGATGATCACTTTTTGCCGTTGCATCAAATCCAGGGTATGTAATTTTTCTACGACTTGTATAGGAAGATCCAAAACCTCCAAGACTTACATCAAAAAAGGCATCTTTCATGTACGCTTCGGCGTATATGGAGCCTCCATAAAGAGAGACCTCGGAAAGAGCATCTTGATCGATCCAACTCGTGCTGTAATTTCCTTGAACGCCTATGAATCCATTGGCGAAAAACTTTTCTAATCCTAAAGATCCATTCGAAGAAGAAACATCAAAAGAGGGACTCTGGTCTTGCGCTTTCATAGAGAAAAACTGTCCCACCCAATTTCCGTATATATCTACAGAATTTTCTTGTTTTGCAGCTTGTCGAATGCTTCCATAGGGAACAAGATCACTTGCAGTCAATTGGTTTTCTTCTTGAGATGCCAGGAGGGAGTCTGGATAAAAAGGCGACAATGTTTCATGACGCAGCGAAAGAGCTTCTTGCAATGAGGTCGACTGATTGATATGCAAAAAGCGATTTTGCTGTCCTCTATCTACAATAGATTGTACCGATCCTATGCCTGCATTGACAGCTGCCATTGTCAACGCAGCCAAGCGCGCTGGAGAAATGCGATTTAAGGCCTCTTTTAATTGATCTAAAGGAAGAAATCGGATCGCTCGGATCGTACTAAAGAAAAATCGCGCATTTGCATTTAAATAGTCAGCAACAATCAGTTGATTTCCTGATAAATTTTGTGTTGGAATTACAGGTACAGTAAAAAAAAGAAACAAATCGACATGATCTACATAGTAATCTTGAATAAATTCAAATCCTAGAGGAGCGATCAAACTAGAGAACGTACCAAATCTACCAGCGCTAGCCGTTAATATCGTATATATTTGCTCCGGAGGATACAACACAGGTTGAGTGATAATGTTTAGCGTGCCATTTAAATTAGCACTTCCAGTTACGTTAATTAATGATGAAGTTGTTGGATCAATTTCAATATTTGTGGTGCTTGAAGGATCTAACACAAGATGTCCGACAATATTTAAAGTGCCGACGGAATTTCCTGGCGTTATACTACCTCCGCCTAAGACATGAACAGTTCCTGTGACCGTTCCCGTGCCTCCAAGATCTGCTGAAGAATTGACCGTCACAGGACTTGTGATTGAGCCATTGACACTCAACCTTCCTCCATTCACATTTGTACTTCCTAAATACGTATTGACGCCTCCCAATTGAAAGGTACCTGCGCCGATTTTAGTGAGGCCTCCGGAGCCTTGAATCACGCCATTAAAAATAGCGGTTCCTGTATTGTTTTCTAACAGCGTTTTACTTCCTAGAACCACAGTTCCTGATCCAGACAGAGCTCCGATCGTTGTTGATGCCGGAGTAATTCCACTAATATCCAAACTTCCGTTCACAATCACAGTGCCAGATGTTGAAATATCGCCAGTAGTTACTAATGAGATAGTTCCTGTAGAAATCGTAGTTGTTCCGGTATATGTATTTGCTCCAGACAGTGCTAATGTACCAGTTCCGACTTTAGTTAAATTACCAGCGCCTTGTATGACTCCAGAAAATGTCGTTGTCCCAGCATTGCTTTCTTGAAGCGTTTTACTTCCCAAAACAACTGTCCCAGATCCAGAGAGAGCTCCGATTGTTGTGGATGCCGGAGTAATTCCGCTAATATCTAAATTCCCGGTGACAACCACAGTGCCGGAGGCAGAAATATCTCCCGTAGTCACTAAAGAGATTGTTCCTGTAGAAATCGTGGTTGTTCCTGTGTAGGTATTCGCTCCTGACAGTTCTAATGTACCAGTTCCGATTTTAGTCAAGTTGCCGGCGCCTTGAATCACTCCTGCAAATGTTGTTGTTCCAGCATTGCTTTCTTGCAGTGTTTTACTGCCTAAAAC
>CAYVDU010000025.1:0-2248 GCA_964450765.1 uncultured bacterium
TACCCAAAAGTTCCGTATTGCAACGCATTTGAAAATCTTTCCAAGTAAACTCAGAATCCGCTGTTTCAGGAGCATTAGCAGCCAATGCATACCGAGCTTGATCCGGAGTATATTTTGAAAAAAAATCCTCCAAGTCAATATACCATCCATCCGATTTAGAAAATTGACGGCCTTCCAATAAGAAAAACTCATTGGCAGGAATTTGATCCGGCAATTTGTATGGAACATCTTGACCCATAAGCATCGCAGGGAAAAAAACAGCATGGAAAGGAATATTATCCTTTCCAATAAAATGAACGAGCTCAGTCTTCGGATCTAACCAATAGTCTTTCCACTGATTCGGCCTGCCCATTTTCTCAGCCCATTCCTGAGTAATGGAGATGTATCCTATCGGAGCATCAAACCACACATAAAAAACCTTACCAGGATATCCAGGGACAGAAACTCCCCAATCAGAATCACGCGTGATCGCACGCATTTTTAAATCTTGAATGTAGCTCATCGCAAAATGAACCACATTTTCTTTCCATTTCTTTGTCTTAATCCATTCTGTTAAAGATTGCTTAAAATGATCAAATCGAAGGTACAAATGTTCACTTGGACGAAGTACCAAAGGAGAGCCCGTCAATTTGGACCTTGGATTTTTTAAATCAACAGATTCATAAGAAGCTGCGCACTTCTGACACTCATCTCCCCTTGCTTCCTGAAATCCACACTTAGGGCAAGTTCCAATCACATAACGGTCTGCTAAAAACTTTTTTTCCAGCTCGGAATAAAGATGATTTTCTGTTTTCGCTTCAATCAGGCCTTTTGATTGAAGAGCCTCGTAAAAACTTTGCGTTGTCTTGACATGACCCGGCCAAGTAGTCCTTCCATAATGATCAAAAGAAAACCCCATTTTCTGAAAAAACGAGACATTGATCGCATGAAACAAATCTACATGTTCTTTGGGAGATCTACCCGCTAGCTCGGCACTCAAAGTAATGGCAACGCCGTGCTCATCCGAGCCGCAAATATACAAGACGTCATGCTCCATCATTCTCATGAATCGGGCATAACAATCTCCCGGCAGATAAGCCCCCGCAAGATGGCCAAAATGCAAAGGTCCATTTGCATAAGGCAATGCAGAAGTAATCAAAATCTTTCTACGCACTTAAAACCATTATCTAAACTATGACTGAGACTTCTCTGTTGCTCGAGCATCCACCTCGTCTAAAATCGAAGAAAGAGTCGCCTGCGAATTACTCATGATCTCATTGCGTCCAATCGCGATCGCAAAATTGCAAAGGTCAAAATTATTCTTAAATTTCTTTCTTAACTTTTCTGTTGTAACCATATCTCCACGCATAAGAAAAACATCCTAAAAACTACTTAAAATTTGTGACTTAAGAGTAAAATAAAAGAGCTTTATATACAAGCGTCCCTCGCATCCTTTCAGAGAAAGCACTAAAAAACCAATGCGATCAAATTTAAAACCTGGACACCTTGCAACAAGAGATGAACCAACGCTGTCTATTTTTCAAAAATCACATCATCAGTATAAACACTAATTTATATTAATAAATAAATATTTTAAAACAAAATAATTTACAAAAAACCACAGTCATATTTAGATTCTTTTATTTTCTACAACCAATGACCAGCGCAGAAATCTTAAAAGGATGAACACGATGAAATTATCGATGCAGAAACTAAATATGCATTTCATCATATGTTTTTACTTACTTTTAACATAAGACGTTACAGCAACCGAGCACACAACTCATAAAAAACACATTTTTGAAAACAAAGATGCGGAACATCTGATTTGTGAAGCTTTGATCCAATTTTCAAACCAAAATACAGCTACCGGAATAGCTCAATTAGATTTGGCTCTTGTGCAACGGGAGCAACGCAACACCGAATGGGATGAAACCGATTTTCTCATCACTTTTTGCAAAGCCATCGGCTACGATAAAATGGGATTACAAAATCAAGCGAAACATCTCGTGAACCATCTTTATGATCATTTAGATCACACTCCAGACAATTCTTCTCAAGAAATTTTCATGACCGACGAGGAATATAAGGAGGCATTCTTTTTCATGAGCGGACTGACTTCGTTCGCCTCTTCTAAAGAGATTCAAACAGAACTTCAGTCTCTTGTATCAAAACTCGCTTTTGAAGGTCATTCTACTTTAGAATTTGCAACAGCTCCGAACCTGATCCAGAATGACTGGAAGTATGCCCGCTGGAATCCTGACCAAGC
>CAYVDU010000025.1:2258-11198 GCA_964450765.1 uncultured bacterium
CCAAATTTGTAAAAAGATGGAGACATATCTTTCGAAAAGTTCGAGAAGTTCTATTCTTAGTTAAAGAAGCTAAAGATTTAATAAATGACATCGAAAAAACATTTAATTAACAGGATATTATATGATAAAAAGATTTTTCGGCACGCTGATTGCTTTATCTACAGCAACTATCTATTCTGATCAAACTTCCTCCATAAAACCACATCAATTTTATTTTGGACCTGAATTTGCAAATGTTTCAGTCTCAACTTCTATCGATGACATTCATATCAAAGGAAGCAAAAATTTCGCAGGGCTACGAATAGGCTATGAGTTCACAAAACCATGGGCTTTTTATGCAGGCATCGACTACCTTTCCATGATTAGTTCTCGGCATTTTAAAGCCTCTCAGGAAGGACTCCACATCCACTCAAGCCATCAAGACACCATATATGGCAATCTTGACCTTCGATTTGGATATACAATATTTCCAAATCAATTCTTCATCAGCCCCTATTTAGGCCTCGGATTATACGCATTGGGCAGCGTACCGAACAACCGGGGATTTCATGAAGAATGGGCATATTGGTCTATAGGCCTCCGTTCTCAATTTCCAATCAATGAAGCTTTTCAATTAGGATTCAATTTCAAACTCTTTCAATCCTTCTTCTTCTCAAAGCAATTCAAAAACCACAACATCAATGTGTCCTCTCATTCTTTTCCCTGGGGATTTGATATGGGCTTACCGATGACCTGGAAATTTAACCCTTCGGGAACCTGGACTTTCCAATTAGAACCTTACTGGACAAAGATGAATTTTAAAGAGAAACAAAACGTATTTGGTTCCAAATTTCTGATTGGATTCCATTTCTAAAAAAATATAAATTCGAGGTCCTCGAATTTTATGAACGCGCGCTGCGGACTCGATGCTCTTCTGCGATCACAATAGAGCGCAGGATCTCATAGGCCGTATCTAATCGATCATTCACAATGTGATAATCATAAGAAGGGATTTGCTTCATCTCTTTTGCTGCAGCTAAAAGACGCTCCTGAATCACATGCTCTGCATCCGTTTTTCTAGCATATAGCCGCTCTTTTAAAACATCCATACTTGGAGGGCTTATAAAAATAAACACAGCATTCAATAGTTTTTTGATCTGCATGGCTCCCTGAGTATCAATGACCAAAAAGACATGTTTACCGTTTGATCTCTGCGATTCTAAAAACTTGCGCGAAGTCCCATAATAATTTCCAAACACAATTGCATGCTCGATAAAATCCCCTTTCGCAATCATTTTTTGAAATTCATCGACACTCACATAATGGTAATCACAACCTTCCGCCTCTGCTGGCCGAATGCTGCGGGTAGTATAAGAAATACTCTCTGTGACACAGGCAAACTCTTTTTGAAGCATCCTCACTAATGTCGTCTTTCCAGTACCCGCCGGAGCACTGACAACAAAAACTAACCCCTGTGATAACCCACCCAGTAATTGACTCATAGATCACTCAATGTTTTGAATCTGCTCTCGAATTCGTTCCAATTCACTTTTCATCTCCACAACCAAACGAGAAATCTCTACATCCATACACTTAGATCCTATTGTATTGATCTCTCGTCCCATCTCTTGCACTAAAAAATCCATCTTACGGCCCACAGCCTTCTGAGATCCAGACAAACTCTCTTTAAATTGAGAAAAATGGGAACCAAGACGAATAATTTCTTCAGAAATATCCATCTTCTCAACGAAAAGAATCATTTCACGCATCCATCGCTCATCGAGATCTGAAATAAACTCTTTCATTTTTTCCTGCACTTTTTGACGCATTCGCTCCATCGATAATCCTGAAAGAGTTTCTATCGATTTCACCTGCGTGTGCATCTTACTTAATCGATCATTTAAATCTTTTGAAAGACTTTTTCCTTCATTTTGTCTCATCGCAATCAGACGATCTATTGCCGTATCTATGCAAGAGTGTAAATCATCCACATCTTGATCTTGCACAACATCCGTAGATGGCATCGCCGGGACATTCTGAAGCAAAAAAGATAAATCCACTTGCTCTTTTTCAAAACCTAATTGAGTCGCGACATTTTCCCACTGCTGCTTAAAATTTTTAAGAAACTGAGAATCTGGCAAAAAATGAGCCAGCTTATCTGGAGACGGAACCCATTGAACCCTGACCGTAATAAACCCCCTGACCACCTTATCTGCCACCCATTTCCTCACCTCGTACTCAAAACGGGAAAATTCCTTGGGCAAATAAACCTGTAATTCATAGTGCTTACGATTCAACGATTGCATCTCAACAATAAGCCTTCCCAAAGCCGAATCCCTGCTTGCCCGACCAAAACCCGTCATACTCATCAACATAAATCGGCCCTAACTTTCTCTTTAATGGAGCTCATATATATCACGATTTGCATTTTTTGATCCTCAGTTTTACACTTGAGATAGACATAAGGATTGCAAATGTCGTCCTCAAAATTCTACGAATTCATCCCAAAATCATACCACCTTTTAACGAAAGGATATACTAAGAGTCACTTCAAACACGACGTCATTGCCGGCATCACAGTAGGGCTCATCGCCCTCCCTTTAGCGATGGCTTTTGCCATTGCCTCCGGCGTTGAACCCGCGCGAGGTCTTTATACCGCCATCATTGCCGGTTTCTTAATTTCTCTTTTTGGCGGCAGTCGAATTCAAATAGGAGGACCTACTGGAGCCTTTGTTGTCATCATTTACGACATCATCCAAAGAACAGGATATGAAGGCCTTGCCGCATCATCTCTCATCGCCGCCGTAATTCTTATTTTACTGGGCATTTTCCGCATAGGCTCTTGGGTCAAATACATTCCCCACCCCCTCATCACCGGATTCACAGCAGGAATTGCTGTCATTATCTTTTCGACACAGATTAAAGACTTTTTTGGACTTCAGATGGATACGCCTCCGGCTGAATTCATCCCAAAATGGATTGCTTATTTCCACTTTTTCCCCACATTCCATCCCACCACTTTAGCCGTCTCCATCGGAACTCTTTTCACGATTCTATTCATCCGTCGCTTTACACCAAAAATCCCTTGGGGTATTGGCGCCATCGTCCTTTCCACATTGATTTGCTTTCTCTTCCAAATTCCCGTTGAAACAATTCAAACTCGTTTCGGAACAATTCCAAACACACTACCCATTCCATCCATTCCTTACTTTTCAATCCCTTTTAGCCAAATCAGAGAAGTTATTACAGACGCCATTAGCATTGCATTTTTAGGAGGCATCGAATCTCTTCTATCTGCGGTGATTGGGGATCGCATTGTTGGGGGAAAACATAGATCTAACTGTGAATTAATCGCTCAAGGGATCGCCAATTTTAGCTCTATTCTTTTTGGAGGAATCCCCGCAACAGGCGCTATTGCCCGAACCAGCACAAACGCCAAAACAGGAGCCAAAACCCCTCTAGCCGGAATGATTCACGCCATCACCCTATTTCTTATTATCTCCTGCATTGCTCCCATCGTTAGCCAAATTCCACTAGCAGCTCTTTCTTCCATCCTCCTCGTCATTGCTTGGAACATGAGTGAAATGCACCATATTTCCGATCTTCTCAAGGCTCCAGTAGGGGACAAACTCGTCTTAATCACTGCTTTTTTGTGCACTGTATTTATCGACATTACTGTCGCGATCTCTCTCAGCATGTTGGTCGCTTGCTTTAATTTTATAAGACAAATGAACAAGCACCAAAAAATATCCTCTCTTGCTCATCTACTTTCAACGCACAATCCTTTCTCATCAAAAAACGCAAAATCAGAAGTCATTGAAACAGAGTCTCGAAACGGCAACACAAAAATCTACGAAATTCGAGGCCCCTTTTTCTTTGGGACCGCAACTATTTTACAAAACCTTTTTCACAATCAATCCACACAATTTCCAAAGACGTGTATCTTACGTATGGGTTCTGTCCCCCTCATCGACGCATCCGGAATGCATGCTTTAAAAGAATTTTTCGAGCAGTGCAAAAAAAATCACATTCACTTAAAACTGTCCGAAGTTAAGGATCCTATTAAACAAAAACTACAAAACTTTGGACTTCTCAAATTGATCGAATAATATAGTGGATTATATTATACAAATCATAATAAATAATATCGCAAATTGCAAAAAGTTCAATCATCAATCAATTAACACTGTGACGAGGTCCAACAAAGAGGTATCCTCTGGAACGAGTGTATAACCCGAATGTATCAATAAAATTTTTGAATAAAAACATTGTAAAGATATAATGCCCCTCGACAAATCCACCAATCTCTAAAAAAGGATCCATCATGTCAGGAAACACATCAACGCTCACGCAACAACCAGAAGTGACACCATTTCACGCAGCAGCGTGTATGTTCCCACCCATGAGTGTCCACTACCATTCAAATCAAAGAGGTTTTCATTCAGAACCCACTCCACCTTCTTTTTTCGATCAAACAATAGCCCCTATTTTTTATGCTACAATTGCAAATCTTATCTCTCAAGGATGCTTTACAGCAATACAATGGACTCAAAAACAAATATGGGGAGATCCTCACGTCAATGCTCGAGTTTTTAGACAAGATCTCTTAGTAGCTCTCAATTCCCCAAACTGTGGTAATCTTGCAAGAACAAAAGAAGTACGAGACGCCGCTTTAGAGGCTCTGGATGGAATCATGGCTTATCCAGAACTCTATAGAGAATCAAGAAGTGCATTCCAGAAGTGTTTTCAAGAACCTCCGCAATCTCCACAACCACCCAAAAAATGAAAATTCATCGACAATGAATGATTCTTATTGCAATACCAATTCTAAGAAATAATATCGTATTGAAAGGGCCCGAAATCTATCGACAAATCGAAGAATGCAAATGACGTATTATTAATCCGATACACGTCCACTTGCGTTCATTAATTTTTAGCTCTTTGTGGAGCTTCAATGCGACATTATTTCTCAGAACCGGTATAGTGGATTCAACTATATAAATTGGGGCGATTCGCGATCCAAGAAAACAGATCTGCACTAAGACAGGCCCTCCATGGACATTTCCTCAATTTCTGCTGTCAATCACGGCAAAAACACCGTTCCGTCCACTTCAAAGTCTCGCTTTTCAATCAGACAAGCCTGGGATAGTCTGAAAGAATTCTCCAAAAACCTTTCTAAAAACATTTCCCATCGTTACACACCAAAATCTGATAGTGACCCTGATGGCTCTTTAAAAAAAATAGAACATATCGCAGTGCTCTTGCATCAAAACCAACCACTCAAAAGAGATGACCTAACAACAACAAAAATTAGCCAACATCACCTCCCCGGCATTTACGTAGACACTCTCCCTCCCATCCAAACCTCAAATACCGAAGAATCCCCCACAACAACCCCTGCCATTCTACCTCGCGACACTTCCAATCTTTCCAATCAAAAGAAACAAACAGAATTGGCATTCGATCAATTGGTCTCCAATGGCTGTTCTTTTTTTCTTTTAAATCACTTAATTCGCCTTGCTCACATTCAAGATCCCAATCTCGATCAAAACATCGCTTTAATGATGGATCAAGTTTCAACTCTTTTGCCACACCATCTTTCAGACAACATAAAACTTGTATTCTACAAAAAGTACAAACATCAAATTCCTAGAATTGGACGGTTAAAAATCTGGGTTTTTCTAAAATACACCCACCTATTTTTGTCTTCGAGTATTTTCGAAACATATAAAAACCATTTGTTAGATCAACTCAGAACTTCAAAAAATGGCATCAATGAACAATTCCTTTCTCAAATTTCTCGTTTCCTCGATTTATATAAATCAGCAACCTTGGACTATGCCCAAACAAAAAACCCTCTAGGGATCGTACAGCAATATCGAGAAAAAGCACTCAATCAAATGTTTTCAACATCACTAAAACATAGTTGCGAAAAACTCATTTCATCATGGATCAATCTGGCGCCAAGTCTTAATTTTTTTACAACGAAATCAAAAATACATAGACTATTTAACCAAATTACGAATTGGGCATTCAAATCAATCCTCTCTCAACATGCAACAAATGCGATTGAAGTAATGATATTGCATACAAATAAAAACGCAGAAAATTTCACAAAATATTTCATCGATTCAATATCCCAAAAAATCCAAAAACTAAACACCCATTCTGATGATCCCTTTTTATTCGCAAAAGACTCGTCCTCTTTCGACCCTCACAACATAAAGAGGATTATTAAGGATATATTTTATATTGCCAAATTCTCTTATTGCCATACTCAAGAATCCATACTCCACAAAAAAGACGAACTAGAAAAAACAAATGCAATTGACGAAGAAATTGAAAATCACTTAAGCAATCTTCTCGTAAAAATCATTGAATCATTTTCATGTTCCCTCTCCGATCCCCTCATAATCGAAAACATCCTTTCTCAAACTCTAACAGCTCTAAATACGTGTCTCTTTCAAGAAAAGCCATTTACAGACAGCGATCTTCTTGCCACAAAAGATCACTTTTATTTTAAAATACAAAATTTAGGAAAATATTTAACAAGACATCTTTTCAAGCAAAGAATGCTCCAATTAGAATATCAGCCACAAAAACATTCTATAGAACATCTTCTTGCAACTCATCAGTCTCAATCCATAGATCTTTGCCTAAAACTCGATGAAATCACTCTTGATATCGTACAAAAAACAAAACAAGAAATCACTATCCTTAGAACATCAAATCCTCCACCTGAAAAGAGCAGCAACTCCGAAGAAATTTCGAACAAAGTTAAACTCATGACAGAGTTACTCGAAGGATACATTGCCCAAGAAAAAGCTCTAACAGATACAACTCACTTGTCCACGATAGAAAAAGACAAAATCCTTCGCTACATAACCTCTATTTATCAAAAATTTGAAAAGGCCCTTCAAAAGATTTTATCCATTCAAAAGTGGCAACTTAATTACGAAAAAATTGGCCTTGAAATAAAAGAATCAAGTAAAACAACGGGCATCTTGGCTCGTTTTGTAAGAAATGAAGAAAAACAGAAGCATAGACTCATCAATCTTTTAGAAGAATTAACGAAAGAAGGACAAAACTTTTCACAGCACCTGAATCTACTAAAACAGCATATCCGTTCTCTCTCACGAAAAGAAGACCAAGATCCCATCTCGAATCCCCCCCAAAAATCGGTCTTTTTTTTCAATTTTGGGAAAAACGTCGCACATCAAATCATCGACAATCCATCGCCAGAAATAAACGATATCACGTCTCAAAAAATCACATCACTCATAGACAATGGATTTACGTTCTTCTTATTTGGTAAAGTTCAAAAACCGTTAAGTCAAATCTTATTGGAATACTATAGTCGCTTAAATCATACTTGATAGCTTCTGGCTGCACCAAAGCTGTTGAATTTTCAGAAACGGAAACCGCACAGTATGAAATACCATCTATTTTGCTTTTTTGAAAATTTGGCAGATTTCAATCTCGCATACAAACCGATTCTTTAATCATCTTCAACATAATCCGCTGAAGGTTCCCATTTCGGCCAGCATGAAATGATCGGAAATGGCATTGTATTAAAACTAAATACAATATCACTTCCAATCGTCGATCTTCAGCAACATTCACGATGACCGAAACAAAAAAGACTTTTCCTTTGTAACGATTAGCTCGCTAACAAGGGCGAAATCCAAGCTGAAATCTTACCGATCATCACTTTCAACGAACGATCCATCAAACTTTTTGTACACTGAGAGGTCGCGATCGATCTCTTCATTGTAAGGATCACCCCGTCAATCAAATCATCCGTAATATTTCCACTTTCAATACTTACACATGCATAAAGATTTTCAAGCATCTGCACAATATCTCGACCTGAAAAACCTTCCGTTTTTCTTGCCATGTCTGTTAAGACCCTCTTGTCAAAGAAACTAAGAAAATTATTATCCTTATTAAAAATCGTGGGTAAATGAGTAATAATAATGAACTTTCTTCGCTCTTCATCAGGATTTGGAATGTCTACGATATGAGCACGAGTTTTGAAAGCACTATCAATCACTTTAGGACGATTGGTTGTAATTACAAAACCAATCTGCCGTCTCTCCGCACCAGAAGCTTCCAAAATTGCATTGACCAATGCAATACGTCTTTGAGCATTTGTCTCACTCACCTTTTTTAAATTCAACCAATAAGCAAATGAAGGGTCATCCGCGCTTTTATGGTTTTCGCTAGGACGTTGAGCGACTAATTCTTCTCCGTCATCCATAATAATATAAACAGGTCCTGAACTTTTAGATGCCATACTTAAAACTTCATTCAAAGCTGAAACATGCGTTCCTTTTGCTAAGTGATTTTCCATAGCACCGGATGGAATACGAATAAACCCAATACCAGAATCTCGGCAAAGAGACTCTATCAACATCGTTTTTCCAACCCCTGTATCACCCTGTATCACCAAATTAGGAAGCGCTGCACCCGGCGTCGTCCGAGCTTTTTCAATCATTTCCTTAATACCTTGAATCCTTGATGTTGTTAAGCGATCAAAAACTGGCTGAGGAGCATAGGGATCGCGAGATGGAGCCGTTTGATAAGAAATCCCAGGCAAAGACCAATCCTTAATGAAAAGCTTACCCAAAATAGATTTCGCAAAACCATCATCAACTACAGATCGAGAGAAAATCAAACGATAAAGCGCCAAGCTTCCAACCGCCGCACCTAATATAGCTACTGCGCCACCTACCTGCGTCGAAGGCAAAAGGCCTTGAATTTTACTGAATGTCATATTTTATACTCCTTAACTTAATCCCTTAAAAGGACACCGATGATAAAACAGTCAAAAAAAAAATTTCAATAAAAATTTTGATAATATCATTCTCAACGCAGACTTTTCGATAAAATTCCAACTTCTGAGATATAGTCGATTGAATTTAAAATTACACATTTTGGCAGCGCCAAAGCGTCTAATTT
>CAYVDU010000026.1:0-11091 GCA_964450765.1 uncultured bacterium
ATCAGATCGCCAAGGGGATGTCCTGTTTTACAGATTCTGTGAGGTAAGGTTTTTTTAGTACCATATCTTTAGGTTTTTTTCCGTTTTTTGGCAAATACCCGTTTTGGGTGTTTGCCTTATGAAATGGCTCTTTGTACAAATCTATTGGATTTTGAATCAGTGTCACATTGACCAGATAATGCGAGTTTTAGCTGGAACTGTTGCTTTCAAATAAATGCCAACGCGACAAAAAGTTTGTGATTCGGTAAAATGACCAAAAGCGTTGTTTTAGAGACTGTTTTATAAGGAATTGAATCATGAAGGGATTGGAAACAGGAAAAGATAAGATACAAAAGATCTGTGATATCTTGAAAAAAGAAACTTTGGAACCTGCAAAGCAAGAGGCTAGGGAAATTGTAGAGAACGCTCATATGCAGGCAGCAGAGATTGTGAAAGAGGCTCAAGCAAAAGGAAGGCAGTTACTTCTTGAGGTGGAGAAAGAAATAGAGGAGAAGAAAAAAATTTTTCAGTCTTCTTTACAGCTTTCCTGTCGTCAAGGGATTGAGCTTTTAAAACAAAAAATTGAAGATGAATTATTTGATCGAGAGCTTTCCGAAGTCGTTATTCAAGAGATGAAAGATCCTGAAGTGATTGCAAAGATTATTGCTTCGATTCTTCGTAGCTTTGAAGAAAGAGGCGTTGACGATGAGTTGATTGCATTGATTCCTAAGCAGATAACGCCTCGCTCGATCAATGCATTACTGGCATCTAAAGATTTAGAGCGGTTGAGGAACCAGACCGTGAACATTGGTGATTTTAATGGCGGAGCGCAGATTCGTTTGAAGGATCGGCAAATTACAATTGATATGTCCGATGCTGCTGTTAGAGAATTGATCGCTTTATATATCAGGCGGGATTTTCGTGAGATGATTTTTAGCGTTTGAGAAAAAAATGGCTCGTTATTATTTTTTAGCAACTGCACTTCCTACACTGGTGTTTGGATCTTCTTCCGAAATATCGTTTAAGGAGCTGCGTTCTCTCATTTGGATGAATTTTAGTCATGGGGATCTTGAAAAATTTCTTTGCTTTCTACAGCCGATTGATTTGTATAATGTAAAAGCCTTTTGGAAAGGCTTGCCTTTGGATGATCGAGGGACTTTGTCTGGTAAAGAGCTTGAGGAGGCTCTCTTGATTCGGGAGAATATTCCTCCCTATTTGATTGAATTTCTAGAGAGATATGAATCTATCCCGGAAAGACTCAAGGCGTTTCCTTCGCTTTATGCGAGTATGGTGCGTCAAAAATGCAAGGGATTTTTAAAGTTTTATTTTCAGTTGGAAAGAGAAATGCGTTTGGTCTTAACAGCCTTAAGAGTAAAGAAAGCAGGAGTTGATTTGATCAAAGAGCTTCAATTTGAAGATCCCTTTGATCCATTTGTTGCTCAAATCTTGGCTCAAAAAGATATTCCGGACTATGCACCTCCTTCAGAGTATGAAGATTTAAAAGTTCTTTTTGTGGAAAATAGTTCTGATCCGACAGAATTAATGCGTGTCCTCATGAAATACCGATTTAAAAAATTTGAAGAATTTGAAACTGCTGAATTATTTTCAGCAGATTTGGTGATTTCTTATGCGGCGAGACTTTTGATGATGGAAAATTGGAATTCGCTTGATCGAGAGCGGGCGAATGCTAAAGTAGAAGAGTTGAGTAAATATGGGTAATGCGACCGGAATTGTTGTACAGGCTTTTGGTAATCTTTTGCATGTGAAGTTTGATGGCTCCATAAGGCAGGGAGAAACCGCTCGTGTACAGGTAGGAGAAGAGTTTCTTTTGGCAGAGGTCATTGAAATTGCGGGAAATGAAGCGAAATTGCAGGTATTTGAAGATACTCGAGGGATTCGATTCAATACACCCGTTCATTTTCAGGGTAATTTGTTAGAAGCAGAACTGGGTCCTGGGCTTTTGAGTTCTATTTTTGATGGATTGCAGAATCCTCTTGAAAAAGTAGCAGAAAAGACCGGCGAGTACCTTGTTCGCGGAGTGTATTTACCTTCGTTGGATCGTCAAAAAGTCTGGGATTTCAGTCCGATTGCCAAAGTTGGCGATCTATTGAAGCGTGGGGATGTTCTCGGATCAGTTCCCGAAGGGCGTTTTTCTCATTCGATTATGGTTCCTTTTTCTTTTTTTGGAAAAGTGAAGATCACACATGTTGCGAAGTTAGGACGTTATACGGTTGATGAAGTCATTGCGGAAGGAGAAGATGAGAAAGGATCTTTAGTCTCTTTTAAAATGATGCAGCGCTGGCCTGTAAAAAATCCTTTAATGGAAGGGAAAAAAATTTCGCCGACTCAAATGATGGATACGGGTCTTCGTATTTTAGATACTCAGTTTCCTGTGCTTAAAGGGGGGACGTTTTGTTCTCCGGGGCCTTTTGGCGCGGGTAAGACCGTGATGCAGCATCATCTTTCGAAGTATGCAAATGTGGATCTTGTTGTGATTGTTGCTTGCGGAGAAAGAGCCGGTGAAGTGGTCGAAGTTCTTCGTACGTTTCCTGATTTGATCGATCCTCACACACAAGAGTCTCTCATGAAACGAACGGTGATGATTTGTAATACTTCCTCCATGCCTGTTGCTGCGCGAGAAGCTTCCGTGTATATGGGGGCCGCGATTGCTGAGTATTATCGGCAAATGGGACGCGATGTACTTTTGCTCGCAGACTCTACCTCAAGATGGGCTCAGGCTATGAGGGAGATGTCCGGACGTCTTGAAGAAATTCCTGGGGAAGAAGCGTTTCCTGCGTACTTAGCATCTCGTATTTCTGCTTTCTACGAGAGAGCTGGAGTCATTCAATTTAAAAATGGAAAGAGTGGTTCTTTGACGATTGGGGGGAGTGTTTCTCCGGCAGGGGGTAATTTTGAAGAGCCTGTTACGCAAGCTTCATTGTCAATTGTTGGGGCTTTCCATGGACTTTCTAGGAGCCGTTCTGATGCACGGCGATACCCTGCAATTGATCCCTTGATCTCCTGGACGAAGTATTTAGGTCAGACGGGAAAAGAGCTAAATCAATACCTAGATCATTGGGAAGATCGGGTGATTCGTTCTTTACAGATATTGCGCAAAGGGGATGAAATCGGGAAAAGAATGGAGGTTGTCGGAGAGGAAGGAGTGGCTCTGGCGGACATGATTATTTACTTAAAATCGGAACTCTATGAATTTTGTTATTTGCAGCAGAATGCATTTGATAAAGAAGATGCATATTGTCCTTTGGAGAGGCAGATGGAAATGTTTCGCTTGATTCAGGTTATTTTTGAAGCGCATTTTGATTTTGATGCTCATGATGCTGTAAGGAGTTTTTTCTTAAGCGTTCAAAACGAGATTAAAAATATTAACTTTCTTCCCTTCCGTTCTGAGAAATATTTGAGCGCCATGAAAAATGTTTTAGAAAAAATCAATCTAAAGAAGAAGTCCGTATGAGAAAAGTTTACGATCGAATTCTTGATATCCGAGGCAATTTAATCACTGTGGCGGCGGAAGGAGTTTATTTAGGCGAGGTTGCTCGTATTCAAAAGGCAAATGGCACATCCACATTTGCTTCCGTTCTTCGTATTGAGGAAGATCTTGTTACATGCCAGGTATTTGAAAATACCAGGGGGATTTCAACAGGGGATCGTGTTACGTTTTTAAATCGTCAAATTCAAGCGGTGTTTACTCCTTCTTTGTTAGGCCGTCGTTTCAATGGAGTGGGAGAGCCGATCGATGATGGCCCTCAGATTGTTGGAGATCATGTGGATATTGGTCAGCCTTCATTCAATCCCACAAAAAGAATTGTTCCGTGTCAGCTTGTTCGAACAAATATCCCGATGATAGATGTATTTAATTGCTTAGTAAAATCTCAGAAAATTCCGATTTTTTCTGTTGCAGGAGAGCCTTATAATGCGCTTATGATGCGGATTGCAAACCAAACAGATGCTGATGTGGTTATTTTAGCCGGAATGGGGCTTCGTTTTGATGATTATTCTGCTTTCATTGAAAACGCGGAAAGAGCGGGATCTATTGATAAATCAGTGATGTTTATTCACCGAGCGACAGATCCTGCTGTTGAATGTCTATTGGTTCCCGATATGGCGCTTTCTGTCGCAGAGCGATTTGCTATGGAAGGTCAGGATGTTCTTGTTTTGATGACAGATATGACAGCTTTTGCCGATGCGATCAAAGAGATTGCCATCACAATGGATCAGATCCCCTCTAATCGCGGATATCCGGGATCTTTGTATTCTGATTTAGCAGCTCGTTATGAAAAAGCGGTTGATATTCAAGGGAAGGGATCGATTACGATTTTGTCTGTAACGACAATGCCTGGAGGAGATGTCACGCACCCGGTGCCGGATAATACGGGATATATTACAGAGGGTCAGTTTTATTTGCATGGAGGTTCTATCGATCCATTTGGTTCTCTTTCTCGATTGAAGCAGCAAGTCATAGGAAAGGTGACGAGAGAGGATCATGGAGAGATTGCGAATGCGATGATTCGTTTATATGCGGATTCGAAAAAGGCAAGAGAAAGACAAGCTATGGGATTTCGTTTGTCTCGTTGGGATGAGAAGCTTCTTCGCTATTCTTTCCTTTTTGAAGAAAGAATGATGGATTTGGAAGTGAATTTACCGCTAGAAAAAGCGCTTGATTTGGGATGGGCGACCTTAGCAGAATGTTTCGATGTTGAGGAAGCTGGGTTGAAAAAGCAAATTGCCGATAAATATTGGCCTCAGAACGCGGTGCAGTAAGCATGTTGAAGTTGACTAAAAACGAATTGCGTAATCAACAGATTCGTCTTTCTCAATTTCAAAAATATTTGCCTACGTTGCAATTAAAAAAAGCAATGCTTCAATTTGAGGTGGCCCTTTGTCAGATGGAGGTGACGCGTCTTCATGGAGAGATGCAGTTAATTCGCCATCAAGTAGAAGGGTTTGCTCCTTTTTTATTAGATGTTGTTTCTGTGGATGCTTTGCATTATGCAGACGTGCTTCATGTAAAAAAACGTTATGAAAATGTGGCAGGTGTTGAGATTCCGATTTTTGAAAACATTGTTTTCCCCGATTTGGATTACTCATTGTTTGAAACTCCTGTTTGGGCGGATCGGTCGATTGAGATTTTACGTGAATTTGCGATTTCTAGAGAAAAGGTGAGTATTGCCGAAGAAAAGAAGAGGGCTTTAGAAAAAGAGCTTCGTTCAGTCTCTATTCGTGTGAATCTCTTTGAGAAAATTTTGATTCCTCGATCCCAAGAAAATATTAAACGGATTCGTATTTTCTTAAGCGATCAACAACTGGCGGCTGTGGCTCAGGCGAAAGTTGCCAAGAAAAAAATAGCTCTTAGAAAAAGTAGGTCATCGTGATTATTGATCTGCATAAGTACTTGATTTTTGGGACAAAGCAGGACTTGGATGTCTTTTTTGTACTTGCACAGAGGGCGGGTTTTCTAGAATTTATTGGTCCTTCTCGTAAAAAAGTAGAGCTTCCTCAAATTGCGAAAACATTTTTAAATGCGATCAAAATTGCAAAACATTATCCCATTCATCCCAATGAAGCTCCGGTTGGCATTGCAAGTAGTGAGGATTTGGCGAATCAAATGGTCTCGATGAAGTCTCATCAAGAGACTCTTTTGGAGACAGAGAGATTGCTTGTTTCTGAAATTGCCAGGATCTCTGTTTTTGGAGATTTTTCTCGCTCAGAGCTCGATGCATTTGAGATTGAAGCAAGACGGGTGGTGCAATTTTTTTGCATGAAGAGTTATCTATCTTCTCGGATGACTTTACCTTCGGATCTGATCTATGTAGGGACTGATTATGATCTTGATTATTTTGTTGTGGTGAATAGAGAGAGGATACAGTACCCAAAGATGATCGAGATACAGATTGAGCATCCAGTGGGAGAGTTGAGAGAAAAATTGCAATCCGTTCGAGAAGAAATTGCAAAATTAGAAACGGATCTTAGGATATTTTCGAATGGACTTCATTATTTGCAAGAAGGCCTTGTAAAGCATTTAAATGAGTATTCTTTAAAATTGGCAAAGCAAAGCGCTAGTTTGCCTTTAGGGGATGCTGTTTTTGCAACTGAGGCTTGGGTCCCTTCGAATCATATTCAGTCGCTGCAGGGGCTTGTTAGCGGGTTAAATGTGGATGTGGTTCGTATTGCCGTGGGAAAAAAAGAGACTGTCCCGACATACATGGAAAATATTGGCTTTTCGAAAGTGGGCGAAGATATTTTACACATTTTTGATACCCCGTCTCATGAGGATAAGGACCCATCTCTTTGGATTTTGGTGTTTTTCAGTCTTTTTTTCTCAATGATTGTATGCGATGCCGGTTATGGATGCGTTTTTCTTTTGATCATGTTGTTTTTGAAGTGGAAATTTCCTCGCGCTCGAGGTGTTAAAAGGAGATTTTTAAAGCTGGGGATGATTTTGTCGGTTTCTTCGATTTTTTGGGGATGTTTGACATCTTCTTACTTTGCGATCGATTTTTCTCCGGACAATCCTTTGCAAAAGACTTCGATCATTGCTTATCTTGCAAAGAAAAAGGCAGACTACCATTTCACTTTAAAAGAT
Organism: uncultured bacterium; assembly: GCA_964450765.1. Lineage (GTDB taxonomy): Bacteria > Chlamydiota > Chlamydiia > Chlamydiales > SM23-39 > DAIDHZ01. Next base: position 6,581 of record CAYVDU010000026.1, read on the forward strand.
GATGTTTATCAAGAATACGTGAAGAAGTATCCCTCTTTATCAACAGAAAACGCGGATGCATTTATTATGCAGACCCAAACGCATGCTCAGGGACACGTGACGTATCCTATATTTGATGAGTTTTCCACGAATGTCTTGATGGAATTTTCGTTTTTGGCGGGAATCCTCCATATTAGCCTATCGTTTCTTCGTTATTTAAGGAGAAATTGGGCGGGGTTAGGATGGGTGATTTTCATGGTGGGAGGATATCTTTATTTTCCATCTATTGTCCAAGCGACAGTGCTTGTGAATTTTATGGGATGGATATCGAAACCGGTTGCGTATGCGGTTGGCTTTGACATGGTGTTTGCTGGGATTGCTTTGGCATTTTTAGCGGCCCTTTGGAAGAAACGGTGGGGAGCTTTTAGTGAGCTATTTCATATTGTCCAGGTTTTTGCAGACGTTCTTTCGTATTTGCGTCTTTACGCTCTTGCGTTGGGTGGTATGGTCATGGCGCGTACATTTAATGATTCTTTAGGAATTGAGATGGGTCTTATTGGGACGATTGTGATTGTTCTAGCTGGACATCTAATCAATATCAACGTGAGTCTTATGGGAGCTGTAGTTCATGGATTGCGTTTGAATTTTTTAGAATGGTTTCATTATAGTTTTGAGGGTGGGGGGCGTTTGTTTAATCCGCTTGCACTAAAGAGATTCGAAAAATCATAATAGGGGAAAGAGGTTTGTATGGACATTGATATGATTGGACCTGCGATTGTTTTGGGGTGCGGCTGTATTGGCAGTGCGATTGGTTGCAGTATTGCAGGGATGGCTTCTCATGGAGCTCTTACCCGGGTAGAAGAAGGGCTTGGTAAAATCATAGGGCTTTCCGCAGCGGCCTCTACACAAGCGATTTTAGGGTTTATTTTGATGGTGCTTATGAAAAACGCGATTCGAGCGGGGACTCTTGCTGGACTTAGCGGCATTGGTATTGGGATTTCAGTAGGAGCTGCTTTAATGATTTCAGCGATTTTTCAAGGGCGATGCGCTGCGACAGCGATTCAGGCAACGGCAAAGCAGCCAGCCGTCTTTGGTAAGGCGTTTTTGGCGATTGCAATCACAGAGTCATTTGCGATTTTTGCGTTTATTTTTGCTTTGCTTCTCTTTGCCTAAACTCTAATAACGCTTTGATGTGCTTAGAGACGGTGTCTGCAAAGTAAGGTTCTGTTGAGCCGATTTTTCAATCCTTTTGCAGGATTCATATCAAACTCTGTATATGAGTCCTCTAAAAAGGATCGAAAATCGGTCAAAATATCCTGTAAATTATTGCAGCTTTCAATCTCGTCTAAAAACCGATTCTTGAATCATCTTCGGTATAATTCACTATATCTTGTTTATCATGTCGCTTGCAATCATGCATATCCTGTTTTTTGTTCTGTACAGAGACTCAGAAGTTGTATAGTGGATTAAATTATAAATTGCATATTTTGGCAGCGCAAAAGCTGCCGAATTTTAACGATGATTTAAATGAATATATTGTCTTTAAAAATAAATTTATTATATTGATTTTTGTTTCGTTGATGTTTGTTTTGTTTTAAAGTATAATTATCTTTGAAATATGATTTCTGTTGATGTATTAAACAATTCTTTTTCTGCTTCTTATGAGGTTCGACAAGAATCGTGGATTGGATCTTTGTTATCTCGTATAAACGCTCTTTTTTGGCAGATGATTGATCAGCTTTTTTCTTTCTGTAGTTCGGTTGATCCTAAGGAGATGAAACAGCGTAATGTGCTCGCTCATTTTCACGCGATTGCGAATTTGACCTCAAAATCGGGGTATGAAGGAGGATCTCCCGTTGAGATGGCAAGACAATGGGAGGGGATTTTAAGGGCTTTGCCGGATGACGTGAGATGCTCTTTAGGCGAGGGGAAAACAAAAATTTTAGTTGATGCTTTTGATAAGGTGAAAAGATTTCCTTTAACACAAGGTCTTGTCTCTGATATTCAAAATAAAAATCTTGTGATTCTGCCGATAGGGTCAAAGGAGCACTGTGTTTATGCCGTATTTTATCGGGGCTATTTAGCTATTTGTAATCGAGGCCAGGGAGATGCATTTAACCCGGCGGGTAAATGTGTGGCTGCGTATAAGATAGATACTTCTTGCGTGACGCAAAAACATTTGGATCGGTTGATTCGCTTAAGTCAAAGTGGAGAGAATGTCGAATCTTTTGAGTATATTTATCGCACCTTTATTAGGGAAATTAGGGGGGTGTCGGATGCAACTTGTACACAGTTAAGTGCTTTATCTAGTGATTTTCAAAAGGTTGATAATTGTTCTTTATCGTCTGCAAAAGAAGGATTGATGGCGGCATATGCTATGCTGGGGATCCAAGAGTTTGATGGCGAAAGGAGCGGCTCTTTTTTACAGCACATTCAGAAGTCTCAAAGTGTAAAAACACTACTTTCAGCTCATGCGAGAGCTTTTCTCTTGGATCAGTATCTTAAAGATCACAGCACGGACTCTGATGCATGTGATCGATATCTTGTGGATCAATGTCTTATCAAAGCTCTTGTGTGTTTAGAGAATGTGGGCATTGATGTAAAAAGATACCCATCGCTTTATGAAAGATACCTTTCCATGACGGAAAGTGAAAAAAGCACCCTTCGGACAGCTTTATTGGTTCACAAAAGACCTTTTATTAGTCCTTTGTTAATCAATTCACAGTCTGTTGTTTCTCAGAGTATTACAGAGAAAGTAAGATCAAGCTTTTCTTTCATGTTCTTGATTGGATTTTTTGATATTCAGGCTTGTTTCAAACAGATCAAGGGCTGTTTCGATTCTTTTTTATCTAGTATTTATAATATTACTAAGTCTTTACTGTTTAGTTTCTAACTAGTTCAAATAATTATAATTAATTTGGTTTGTTGCTAAAAATAATTTATTTGATAAAATAAGCCATGAGGGCGTTATGTGTTGTTTAACGGCTCCTGAAGCAAAGTAAAGATAGGGGATTATTATATGTCCGACATGGAAGAGAATTCTGCAGCACGTGCTGATGTGGGTTCAAATATAGATCAAATCGGATCTGCGCTGTCACAGGGTCAGCTTGACTCTGCGGCAACTGAGGGCTCTTCTGATCAGAAGGGACAAGTCTTTGAGAATATTAAGGTGCAGGAGATTTCTGCGTCTTTAGATGAGAAGAGTTATGTTTTAGGGGAAGTTCCTCAAACCAATCTTGCTGATCCTCAGGCATGTTTGCCTCTGAATTCAGAGCGATTGATGGGAGCCGGCGCCATTGAGAAATTGATGTCGGAATCAGCTCTTTTGATTCAAGATGAAGTGAGTTTGATCAACCGATTTCAGCGTCAGGTCTACATTTGGGAAGAGCGTATTGAAAAAAATAAAGCCCTTCTTCAGGAGCAATCAGACAAAGTGAAACACAATTTGATAGAGATCTCCTATGATAAAAAAAATCGAGATTTTTGGTTGAATAGATCTGAACAAGTGATTATGGATTATACACATGCGGACGCTTTGGATCGAGTTCAGGATTGGTCGTGGTTGATTAAGAAATATGGATTGAAAAATCCTGATGGTTCCCCAATTGATGCGAAAGTGCATTGTATTAGTGAGTTATGCAATGGATCTGTAGATAGTTTGGCTAGTATCTATATTGCGGCAGGTATGAAATATGACTCTGCAAAAAAAGATAAGGAGCAATATAACTTAAGACTTATTACAGAAAATGGGAAATTATTGAAGTTGAATGAACAGCTGCAAAACTACATTAGCAATCTGTATAAAACCGAAATAGAGCCTCTGCAAGATGGCGTGCTTCTTTTGAAGGAATTTAGTTTGAAGTTAAGAGTGCTGACAGAAAAAGTTGGTTCGACGTACGGTGAGCTTCGTATGTGGGCGGAGAGTTTCTTGGATGAGTTTTTAAAAATGAATCCAAATACTCCAATGCGCGTGGTTACGGAGTTTCGTCGTTTGACATCGATTCCGCTGCCTTCTCAGAATTCTTAAATATTATTGGATTGCTGCGAAAATAGTTGAGTATCAAAGATCGTAAGGTGGATGGTTCGTACTATTCACTTTGCGATCTTTTATTTATTGAAGATCTGTGTTCGTTGAATTTTTTCAATGGCGTCGACCATTCTTGCAGGATGTTTTGTTTGTGTGAAGAATCGATCTTGATAATATCTTTTAGATACAAGATCTCGATCTCCTGTAGCGTAGAGATAGTTTCCTGAACGATTCCAAAGAAGATGACTTAGGGCATTGGATTGAGGAGTCGGTGCATTTGCGAAGAGCTGACACATTGCATCTTGTTGGATTCTCTTCCCATCAAATCCATGCATTCTTCTTAAATCCAATGTATGTGCAGCGTGCAGAATTCGTCGTACATATTTGAGATCTTCGCATTTATCTTCATCGAGACTTCCTGGGTTTGACCACAAGATGGCCTCTGCAAAAATATTTCGTTCGAATTCATCGGAAAATAGGGGTAGTTGTTTTGTTTCTTTTTTAA
>CAYVDU010000027.1:0-10847 GCA_964450765.1 uncultured bacterium
AAGAGCGCATCCAATTCCGCAGGAAAGATAGGGAGAGTTCTCTTTTTTTCTTGTGTATTAAAAAAAATTGCAGTCAAAACTAGGTACAGGAACCCAGGCATAGCGCGAACTATCAAAGAGACCAAAGGGCATTATTCCAAGTTTTGCATCTAACGCAGTCCCGGTAGAATGCTTTCGATTTCGCATAGACACGCCTCCTCCGGGAACAAGAGACACAGCACCGAAAAGAAATGTTTTTTTATAAGACAATGCTTTGATTTCCTCAGTTTTTAACTGAAGATTCTGCATCTCAAAAGAGTGTTGATTTTCTTGAGAAATTCCCGCGAATGCAGAGAAGAACAAGGTGATTGTGACAAGTATTTTGAAGAAAATATTCATTGTTATTAATAATTTTGTTTTTAAATGTTTTAAATTGTATCGTTTTTATTTTTTTGCGCAAAGAAATAATAGTAGTATATGCCTAGAAAACCGATTCTTGAACCTTTTTCGGTATAGTGAATTTCTTGGTATGCAGAATAAAAAAACAGGATATGCAAGATCGCAAGCGGCAGGATAGACAAGATAGATCATTTATCTTGTCTATCCTGCCGCTTGCGATCTTGCATATCCTGTTTTTTTTATTTGTACAAAGAAGAGCTATATAGTGGATTAGGTTCGTTTGTGCCAATTGCTTAAAGCGTACATGGCTCCGAGACTGATCCATAAGGAGGGAAAGAGTGTAAGGATTGTTGTTTTTAGATAGGGATTGTGGATACTGAAGCTTTTTAGAGCGGAATAAATGACAAAAGTTCCGATCACCCCCAAGGCTGCCCTTAAGAAGAACCATAGATGGCTTTTCGGATACGGGATGAAAAGTCGGTAGTGATGAGAAATAAATGTTCCGATGCCGATGGCAATCATGGGGATGCAAAAGCGGAGCGTAAACGCGCTTTGTGAAATAGCTGTAATAACGAGCGGAATTGTAATGCTAATGGATAGTAGGGAGATTGGTTTGAGTGTGGTAAGGGTGCGTTCAAGAGGCGGTTCTAGGTAGGTATATGCTGTCCAAAGTAGAGCTCCCACGATCCATCCTCCAAGGATGTCTGTTGGAAAATGAACGCCGAGGTAGATGCGGGATAGCGAGATCCAAAACACATAGTTAATGGCAATGATCCATCCCCATCGATTCCGTAGGTGATTGAGAACAATGCCTGATAGAAGAATCGCTGTTTGCGCAGCTCCGCTTGGAAATCCATATCCGGCCACTTGGATAATGGCTATGTTAGGATCCAGATGAAAGGGACGCGGTTCAGAAAAGATTTGTTTGAGCGCGTAGTTGATAAGACCGCTGAACATAATCAGATAAAAGAGCTTAAGTCCCGATTTCCAGTGGTATCCAACCCATATCATGGGAATGAGGATGAAAAAAAATTCTTGCCTATCAAAAAAATCAAAACATTTGAAAATATCGTTAATAAGAGGATTTTTGCTTTGAAGAGCATAAATCCATTCAAGTTGCGTTGAGTAAAATGCGTTCATGAGGAAATATATAGCGTATGTGAGTTATTTATGAAAGTTGCTGTATTAGGACTTGGTATTAGCGGTAGAGCTGCCGCATCCTTTCTTTTACAAAAAGGTCATACTGTCATCGGATTGGATAAGAAGGTAGGGGAGGGGCTTAATATTGAAATGCCCGGCCTTGAGTTAGCTTGTGATTCGGAAAGGTATTTAGAGGGTGTTTCACAGCTTGTGTTATCTCCGGGAATTCCTTGGTCTCATCCGGTGGTTCGAAAAGCGAGTGCAATGGGGATTGAGGTCATTGGCGAGGTGGAGTTGGCGCTTCGCCATCTTTCCAATCGTTGCATTGGGATTACAGGGAGCAATGGCAAAACGACCACCACTCTTTTAATTCAGCATGTATTGAATCATCAGGGATTGCCATCGCGCGCGCTTGGGAATGTGGGGATTGGATTGTCGAGTTATCTTTTAGATCCTCATCCTGAAGAGATATTGGTGATTGAGTTCAGCTCATTTCAGTTGGAAGCGCTGAAGACGCGTTGTTTAGATTTGGCTGTGATTCTAAATATTACAGAAAATCATCTGGATCGATACGATTCCATGCAAGAGTATGCGTCTGCAAAAATAGGGATACAGTATTGTTTGAAAGAGAAAGGTTTTTTGTTTGTATCTCAGGAAGTATTTAAACAATATGGACGCTTATGTCCTTTGGCGAAGACTTTTGCTTCAGAGCGTGATTTGGAGCCTAATTTTTGTGCAGCGTTGAGTGTGCTTAAAGAGTTTGGTGTCACAAAGAGCGCTTTTTTAGATGCATTGACATCATTTGAAAGACCGTTGCATCGGATTGAATTTGTTGTCGAAAGCAACGGTGTTGTGTATTATAACGACAGTAAAGCATCGACTGTGGTATCGGTGATGTATGCTATGGAGAAGATGACAAAAGATGTCATTTTAATTGTTGGCGGAACGGATAAAGGTTTGTGCTACACTCCATGGATAGAGAGTTTTAAAGGGAAAGTGAAGCATATTTTTGCTTACGGGCTTGCTGCAGATAAGATCGAAAAAGAGCTTCAGAGAGCATTTCCCTTGACGAAAGTGTCCCCTTTTGAGGAAGCTGTAACTGGTGCACTTCAAATGGCAAGATGCGGTGATGTGGTGCTTTTATCTCCCGGATGTTCAAGTTATGATCAGTTTCGTAATTTCGAACATCGCGGATGTGTGTTTAAACAAATGGTAAGAACATGGATCGAAAAAAAACAATCTTGATCGCGGTGATGATCAATGCCGGATTATTGGTCGTTCTTTTTGTTGGAGCTCTCTCACGGCAAGACGATGTCATCATTCAAGACAATTCTCCTATTTCAAAATTGAATGGTCCTCTCTTTTCCGGCGAGTCTGATTATGCTTTGCAAAAAACAGTGGAAGTGCCTGTGCATGCGGAGATCCCTTCTTCTCATGGATCTGTATTTATTGAAACCCCGAAGATGCCGGAAGTAGAGACTCCTGTTTTACATAAATTGCCACCGGTTGCTGCTGCTTCATCTTCGATATCAGAGCCTCAAAGGACAGCATCTACAGTTTCTTCTCAGATTGCAGCAGCGCCCTCTCGCTCAGAGGATTCTCTTCAAGAAGTTGTTGTGAAAAAGGGAGATAGCTTAGATAAGATTGCAAAGGCACATCACACATCTGTAGATGAAATCATTAAATTGAATCAATTGCCGGGAAGTTTCTTGAAAGCTGGGCAAGTGCTTAAAATTCCCGGTAAAAAAGAAGGAGCTGTTGTTGCTCGTCCGGTCCAAGAAAAAGCATCCGGATCGAATGTGGAATATTACACAGTCAAAGTAGGCGATAATCCTTGGTCCATTGCGATGAAACACCACATGAAAGTCGAAGAATTACTGAAGTTGAACGGTCTCAATGAAGAAAATGCTCGAAAATTGAAACCCGGTAACCGGTTAAGAATTCGATAGGTTCTCATGCGGCTTCAGATTTTGCTGGTGAGTTCTGTAGCTCTTCTTTTTTCTTTTGGGCTGTTGATGGTGTACAACACGACGTCGGCAGAAATGATCGATCGGTTTGTTGAGGTAGAGACGCACGCTCCTTTGGTTCGTCAAATTATTTACGGTATTTTGGGAGCGGTTGTTGGTTTTTTAGCGTATCGTGTTGGTTATGACGCACTGATTCGAAAGAGTCCTTTTTTTTATATAGTGATGAGCATTCTGCTTCTTCTGGTGTTTGTTCCAGGAGTCAGTCATGCTATGAATGGAAGTCACCGTTGGCTGAATCTTTTTGGATTTACCTTTCAACCTTCTGAATGTTTAAAAATTGTCGTTCCTTTGACGTATATCTATTGGTTTGTGAAGCAAAAAAAGGCAATTGATCTCATTTCTTTTTTGAAAATGCTGGGATTTCTTTTAGTGCCGATTGTTTTGGTGCTTTTAGAACCGGATAATGGCACGACGGTGATTCTTTTGATGTCGTTGATTGTTTTGTTTTTTTTGAGCCGTATTCGATTTATGTATTGGGCTGTTCCTCTTTGTATTGTGTGTATGATGGGGATTTTTGCGGCCTATCAACTCCCTTATGTAAAAAGCCGTATTCAAGTGTATTTGCATCCCGAGCTTGATTTACGAGGAAAAGGACATCAGCCTCATCAAGCAAAAATTGCAGCAGGCTCCGGTCAATGCTGGGGTCGAGGTCTTGGCGAGAGTTTGCAAAAATTAAGCTATTTGCCGGAAGCTCGCAGCGATTATATTGCTGCGATTTATGCAGAGGAAATGGGGTTTGTGGGAGTTGTAGGTCTTATCGTGGTGTATGCGGTTTTTACGTTTGCCGGGATCGCGGTTGCTTTAAAGGCAAGGGATCACGAAGGCTTTTTACTCGGAGCGACATTGACGTTTTTAGTTTCGATTCAAGCTTTTTTGAATTTGGGGATTGTTTCTGGGTTGCTGCCCAGTAAAGGAACGACGCTTCCGTTTTTTTCTCAAGGGGGTAGCTCTCTTTTAGTGAATTGGGTGATCTTTTTTTTGCTGCTTGATATTTCAAGGAAGTCGACAAGAGAATCTTATGTATAAAATTTTGATCGCAGCAGGAGGTAGCGGGGGTCATTTATTTCCTGCGCAGCAATTGATCGAGAAAATTCAAGAAAAAGCAGGGTCAAAGGTAGAGGTTTTATTTGCAGGCGCAGGTCTTGCAGAGAATCCTTTTTTTAAAAAAGAAGCATATCCTTTTCGTGAAATTGTATCAGTTGCCCCCAAGAGAAAAAATCTTTGGAGATTTTGTGTTGGGTCTTTGAAAGGGTTTTTTCAAGCGATTTGTCTTTTGCGTTCATTTCGTCCTGATGTGGTGGTCGGATTTGGAAGCTATCACACATTCACCACTCTTTTGGCATCGGTTGTTTTGCGAAAGAAATTGGTTCTCTTCGAAGCGAATTGTGTTCTTGGGAAAGTGAATCGTTTGTTTGCCCCTTTTGCATCGAAACTGGCGTTGCAGTTTCCCTTGTATCAAAAAACAAACTTAAGCGAGCACGTTCTCTTAAGAGAAGAGAAAAAAAATCAGGTTTTTGTGCATCCATTTCCATGGAGAAAAACGGAGAAACAAACGTTTTCAAAAGAAGAGGCGCGAATCTTTTATGGGTTGGATCCTCATCGTCCGACGATTCTTGTTTTTGGAGGATCTCAAGGGGCTGCATTTTTGAATGCAGTGATGCCAAAGGTGCTGAATACAATGAGATCTTTACAAGTGATCCATCTGACGGGGAAAGGGAGCGCTCAGTATGATCATCCTTTTTGTTTGATAAAACCTTTTGAAAGTGAAATGCATATTGCCTATGCTGCTGCAGATATTGTGGTGAGTCGTAGCGGCGCAGCAACAATTGGTGAATTGATGATCTATCGAAAAAAAGCTCTTTTGATCCCTTTCCCTCAAGCTGCCGATCAACACCAATGGGTGAATGCACATTTCTTGATGCAAAAACAAAGTGGTGTTCATGTTGTCGTAGAGAAAGATGCAACACCGGAGCGTATTGCCAAAGAAATCACGTGTCTTTTACAAGAAGAGGTGTCCCTTGTTTTGCAAGAGAGTGCATCTTCTTTGGTTGGTTTAGAAGAGATCGTTTTATGAAAAAAAAGTTTCATTTGATTGGCATTGGTGGAATTGGAATGAGCGCCCTTGCGCGCATTTTAGTGCAAAGAGGGCATGAAGTGCAAGGAAGCGATGCCAAGATGAGTCCTCTTCTGGAAGATTTGCAGAAAGAAGGTGTTTTGATTCGTTTGGGGCACACACAAGAAGGGCTAGAAGGCTGCACCGTTGTATATAGCAGTGCAGTCAAAGAGGATAATGTAGAATTGCAGATGGCCAAAACTCTGTCTTTGCCGATATGGCATCGCTCGGATCTTTTGGATGATTTGATGCGTTTTCAAAAACCTCTTTTGGTCACAGGTACGCACGGCAAAACGACAACAACAGCACTCTTAGCTTCTGTGTTGATGGAAGCGAAAATGGATCCTTCTTTTGTAGTGGGGGGGATTGTGCAGTCTTTAAAAACAAATGGCAAGTCTGGCAGTGGCGCTTATTTTGTTGCAGAAGCAGATGAGAGCGATGGTTCTTTTCTAAAAACAAAACAAATTTTTGGAGCGATTGTCACTAATTGCGAGAATGATCATTTGGATTATTGGAAAGACGCTGCTTCTTTAGATCAAGCATTTGCTACTTTTTTTTCTCAGGTGCAAAATCCAAAACATCTTTTTTGGTGTTTTGATGATTCTAGGCTTTCTGCCTTAAATCCAAGAGGGATTTCTTATGGATTTTCAAAAGATGCGGATCTTGTTATTTCTGGCTATCGTGTCAGTGAAAAGGGGATCTTTTTTGATCTTTCATGGAACAATCAGAAGTACGTAGATATTCATCTTTCTTTATTTGGAGAGCATAATGCTTTGAATGGAGCTGCTGTTTTTGGGCTTTCTCTTTCTTTAGGCATTGAAGAGACGGCGATTCGAAAGGCGTTTCAGACATTTCGGGGAACGAAGAGACGTTTGGAGTTCAGAGGCGAGAAAGAGGGGGTGACGGTGTATGATGACTATGCGCATCATCCAACGGAAATTAAAGTGACTCTGAAAGGGCTTCGTGCGCTAAAAAATTCTTTGCCGAAAACGTCGGAAGGACGTCTGATTGTTGTTTTTCAGCCGCACCGCTTTACCCGAGTTCGGGATCTTTGGAGTGAATTTCCTCTTGTTTTCGAGGATGCGGATATGGTCATTTTAACAGATATCTATGCGGCATCAGAAGCTCCGATCCCGGGGATTTCCAGCGAGTCTTTTCATGCTGCCATGCAGAATTCTCTACAGAATCGGCTCCAGTTTATTCCGCGGTTTTCTTTAGAAGAAAAAGTGGCGTCTTTGCTTCGTCCCCAAGATATTGTTGTGACAATGGGGGCAGGAGATATTGTGAAGGCGGCTGATATGATTTTGAATCTATATCAAGGAAGAGCCTAATGCAGTGGACAATGCGGCAATCTCTTTTTTGTCTCATTGGTTCGACGTGCTGTACGGTTACCCTTTTTTTTGGTGGATACGCTCTTTTTCAAAAAGTGCAAAAAGATCGTTTTCAGGATTCAACCTATTTGATTCAAGCAATCATTCAAACAGGGCCTGAAAAAGAAGCTTTAAAAAGCGCCTATCTTGCCGAGCTTTTGGATGTTTCTTTTGATCGTCCGACAAATCTTTTTGCTCTTGATTTGAAAAAAGCGGAGCAAAAACTTCTTTCTTCTCCGCTCATTGCCAAAGCGCACCTCCAGAGAATGCCTCCGCATACCTTATATATAGATTATGAGGTGAGAAAGCCGATTGCCCGCCTAAGGGACTATGAGAATATAGGGGTGGATCGCGAGGGGTTTTTGTTCCCCCTTTCTCCCTTTTTTTCTCCCAAAGAGCTACCGGAGATCTATTTAGGACTTCCTCCCTTTGGCCACCCGGAAGATTCCCAGGGAAGACAAGGGGGGCTTTGGCAAACGCCAATCCATAACCGCTATTTTGATCTTGCCTTGCAAATTTTACACTTTTTAGAGGGATCGTCCTGGCGTATGGGTCTTAAAATCAAGAGGATTGATGTCTCAAATGCCTATGTTTCAAGCCTCGGTCAGAGAGAGGTGGTTCTTCTTACTGAAGAAGAGCTGATTGTGGATCAAGGAGATAGGAAGGTTCATTGTGTTTTTCCTAAAATTTTGCGTCTTTCAACAAAAGAGTATATATCGCAGATGAAGTCTTTTTTCTTGCTTCAGAAGAATATGCTAGAGGATTACCGTAAACAAATTTCTTTATCAGAAGTTCCTTCATCCGGGGTTTTTAGCCCTCGTATCGTGGATCTTCGGATCCCTCATCTCGCCTTTGTGGAGAATCAATCATAAAGTCATTTTTTGATTTAAATTCTTTGTAATTCTTAAGTCGTTGATTCTTTGTGTTTTATTTTTTTTATGATGAGTTGTAATTTATTGAATTAAAAGTGTTTGATTATATTTTTATATATTTAATATAATTGTCTTATAAAAAGTTTAATAAATATAATAAAAAAGAGGTTTTATGAGTGGTTTATTTACTCCAGTGTCAAGGTTAGTGCAAACAAGGATAGTAGGTTCTCCTGCTACTACAAAAGCAGAAGCTGTTTTAGCAGCCGAGGTCAAAAGGCTTGCAGCGAAGTGTGATGCTTTAAAAGTAGCAATCGGTTCAGATGGTAAGAGTTCTGCGCCTTCTTCTGGTGCCAGTAGTTCTTCCGTTTCTGCAGTTACTCCTGCTAGTGGATTGAAAAAGGATCTACAAGATGTATCAGCAGAGATTAGTACGGTGGATGCTTCGGGTCTAAAGTTGGTATCCCTTATAAGCCAACATGAAGAAGCTAAGCAAGTTGTTGATCGGGGCGTAGCGGAGTTAAAACTACTGTATAATAAGTTAGCTGAAGCGACGTCTGTGCTTAAATTTCATGAGGATGCCATTAGTAGAAAACAGAGTACTCAAAAAGCAGCGGATGCAGCAGATGATGCTAAACTAATCACGGCTTTGCAATTGCGGGTGACTGAGACAAAGGATGAGATAAAGGCTAAGGAAGCTACTTTAGGGATCCGTAACGAGTCTCAACAGCTGAAGTTCATAACTCCGGTTGATCCTAATAGTCTTTATGGTAAAATGGTCGAGATAGAAAAGCAGAGGAATGCAATCACTGTAGACCATAGGCATCGAGACAAGCTTGTTGCTAAAGAGGCAGATCTTCGAAATCAGATAGCTACTAAAGAGGCTGAGCTCGTAGCAGCTGAGAAAGATCATAGTCTCCAGGTGCAGAATTTGAAGGATGTTAAGACAGAAAGTGATGCAAACGCTGTTCAATCGATGAATACTGCGTTTGGTCTATCTACTGTACTTGCAGCAGTTAGTGCAGTAGCTTTATTTGCATTTAGCCGTTTCAGGAATTCTCAATCAGCAGCATAAAATAGAAACATTCTTTTAATGATTCTTTTGTAGATCCTCCGTTTGTGAAAATGGAGGATCTTTTTTTATTTTTGATTTTCTTGACATGATCCTTTAAACGCTTATAATTTCTCATAAATTTTTTTTGAAAGGGTTGTGTTATGATGAATCTAACATCTTCTGTTATTCGAGGATCTTCTTCACTAGTATCCGTTTTGGAACCTGTATTTTCTCCTGTCTCATATGCGATGGATCGATTATTTTCTCAAGAGAAAGGCTTCTCAATGAGAATATTGGATGCTCGGGTCGATGTATTCGATCAAAGGATTCAAGATTTAACACAAAAAATAGTTGGTTTACAGGCTGATCTGTCTCAATATGTAAGAGATACAGAAGAGACAAGTCAGCTTTTAAAAGACATAAGTAGCTATGCAGGGAAGATTCTGGAGTTAGAAGCGAATAAGACATTTTTCATTCAAGAAAAAGAGTCTCTTGATAGAGAAGTGGCTACTTTACAGTTGGCACTGCATAAAAAAGGCTTATTTGGTCTTTCATCTCGAGATAAAGATGTCAAAACAAAACAAAAGCAAGAAAAAGAACAAGCTGCTCAGGTTGTGGTCAAAAAGATCGATGATGTGAATGCTCAATTAGCAGACCTTGAGAAATTGAAATCGGAAGCTGTTCGTCTTGTTCGATCAAAACCCGTTGCTTCTGATCAAATGAGTATCAAGAAGAAGGACTTGGTTCAGTTAGAAAAAGAGAGAAGCGACTTACAGAAGATGCATTGGAGTGATTCTACTTTGCGCTTTAATGTGGATCAGGATAGTAGGGAGCAGCGTGTTACTGCTATGAATCGGGCTTTTAGCTCTGTTTTAATCGGTGCCATTGGTTATGTCGCTTTGAAAACATTTGTTCGTGCAGTTCAACAAAGATATTCTGGGGAGGATCTTGCATGAGTGTGCATCAAGTTGCTTTTATCACTGTTACGACTTTGGGGTTGGCAACGATCGGATTGGGGAGCGCTACGTTATTAGCGGGCAAGTCTGATCGATCAAGAGTGGAAGAGTTGGCTTTTTCAGCATTAACCGTTTTGGGAGCCTCTATGTCGATGGCAGCCATGGCTGCATTTGCATCTACCTTGGGGCGTGATCGACTCGGCGAAGATAAAAGCTTGGAGAATCAATCGACGAGTGTAGGGGCTTATTTTCAGAATTTTAAAATATTTACTGGGTATGCGATGGCCGGAACTGTGCAGCTTGTTGCCCAAATTTTTGGGTGTACTGCTTTGGATATATTGTTTCATAAGATTAAGTATATTTGAAATATTTTGTTCTATTGACATAATGTTTGATGGGGCATAAATTCTTTCTCTGGAATTTAATTAAAAGAGGTTTATATGACCGTAAATCAAGTTGCTTTTGCAACGGTAACGACTCTTGGGGTGGCAACGATTGGTGCTGGTGTGGCAGCGGCGACAGCGGTTACGACGATTGCGACGGTTGCTTATTCAGCATTGACTGCTTTTGGTGCGGCTGTTTCGATTGCGTCAATGACAGCATGGGCAGATGAGAGATCGGTGGATGCAAGGGCCTATTTTCAGAATTTTAAACAGCATACAGGTTATGCGATTGCCGGAACTGTGCAGTTTGTAGCTCAATCTATGATGCAAGCGATTGTTCAGGGTCTTGTAGAAGGTCTTTCTAAGGCTATTTCTCGCAAAATTGCGGGGCCAGACGTTGTGATCGGACGCGCTTAGTCTTTGATATTTTCTTTTTGCGCCTTCGCTTTAAAAAATGCATATCCTTATCGGGATATGCATTTTTTTTTATAAAAAATACGAAGCTGTAAATAGACCTCTTGCGTAACTAAGGTTCTGTCGATTTTTGGGTTCTTTTG
>CAYVDU010000028.1:0-10656 GCA_964450765.1 uncultured bacterium
GCATTAAAGATAATTTTCTATTATTTATGTCTTTCCAACCAAGAAAATTACAATCAATTGTTTTACATAAATACTCTAATTCTTCCATTATAGTTTTTCTCAAATTTTCCGGAAAATCACTATCTAACTTACTTTCAACAACCAAACCATTATTTTTAGTTATGCGTTTCAAAATCAGCATTGTCGCTCCTATTAGCCAAGAACCTGGTTCTGTTATTCCGTAACAATCCGTTTTATCCAGCTTTTTCCACCATTTGTAAATAGAATCATAAACTAAATTTTTATTTTTACTTATATATTCGTTTTGAATTTTTTTCTTGGCTGGTCGTTCCTTGGTTGGGTAATTGCTCTTGTGTGGGCAGTTATGAAGGAGAAGAAGGCTTAATTTCTGAGCAGGAAATATGAAGACCTACTGTTTGTTTAGCTAGACGATGGGTTGATAGATGATTTTTGCAATATGGAAAACAGCCACTCCTTTATCCGGAGGAAGAATGAAAATCCTCTTATCTATCCTGGCCGACCTGAGGATTGCAGAATCTGTTCTAGTTTCTTTCGAAACTCTTCTCTTTCATTCTCATCTCGTTCCTTATAAAAGGGCGTCTTTTTTAATGCGATCTTAAGCCGTTTGCAGGCGT
The DNA here is from genome assembly GCA_964450765.1 of uncultured bacterium. GTDB lineage: Bacteria > Chlamydiota > Chlamydiia > Chlamydiales > SM23-39 > DAIDHZ01. The sequence goes on from CAYVDU010000028.1 coordinate 636, forward strand.
AGAAAACTGCAGTAATTGTGACCTTAAACTCTTCCGCTATTTCCCGAAGATAACTATCCGAATGCTTTTCGATATACGCCTTGAGTTTTTCTGTCTCAAGCTTTTGAGGTTGCCTTGTTTTTGTTGTATTCGGGGCTAAATTTCCTTGCCTTTTGCGCTTGCACCAAGCAATTAGAGTTTGCACAGTAACTCCAAAAACCTGACTTGCTTCTACCTTCGATCTACCCTTCTCTATGTAGTCTAAGGCTTTGATTCTTAAATTATTAGAATATGCCATCAGACCAGCGTACACAGGCTTATTAAAAATTTAAATTTAAATCACTATATCCTTAGGATTTTGCTGTTTGACAGTAGTATGCGTGCTGTTGAAAGTTCTCTTTCTAAAATTGATTGGTTTGCCGGCGCCGGCAAAGTGATCTCTTGAACATTTTCAGCTGTTTAATCAAAAAATACTCTGTTCTCTTTTTTGGAGATTTCTATAATACGACCGTCTCTTCTATTTTTTGAATTGTTTTCGCTCTTCGATGTAAAGCGGATTTACATCGAGAGAAGGGAGTCTTCTTTTTGAGACCATCTAAAAAGGCTGAGAGGCTATAGCTTTCAAAAATTTAAGATGGAAATTTTGAAATATAAAATGATATCATTTAGGTGCTCGTATCGACCTTTTTAGGTTTTGTGTGGTTCGCTGTTTTTAGTAAGGCGTGTTTTATAGAGCGCTCAATTTTTATAAGGATTTTTCCATGAGAATTACTTTAGTCACACGATTTTGGAATTTTGAAAGCAGTTTGTCGCGCGGGTTAAATTCCAGTCCCAGTATTGTTGGTGGCGTGAGTCATTGTTTTGAATCTTTGCCAGAAAACATCAATCCAAATCGGGCGAAAGAAAGAGAGGTTGGGGGCGTTGTCTCTAAATTAGAGGCTGGATGGAGAGTGCGTTTTGATTTGCAGGTGGTTGAAGATGCAGTGTTGGGAGGTCTTGTTGTTCAAGATAAAGACGGCCGCGTATGTCCTGAGTATAAAATTCATATGGTTCAAGGCAAGGATGGCAAAAGCGGTATTTTATTTTTGAAAATGAACGAGAAAGGTCATTTTTTAATTCCGGAGACAGAGAAGTTACTTAGAAAAGGGTCTAGTCAAGATCGTTATTTTGTCATCCAAAAGCAAACTACTGCACCAAGGCAAGGCTTTGGTAGTAACGCATAAGATCTCTTGCGCGGGCTGCATCTTCAAAACGCATCTCTTTTGATGCTTTTCGCATTTCAGCTTCGTATTCTTTGATCTTTTTTTCGAGATCTTTTGTTTCTTGGGGAGTATCTTTAGACGTGGAAGCTGGTTTCTCTATAAGACCAAAAATGTCTTCTAAAGAACGGGATTCTTCGCGTTTTGTAGAGCGAGGGATAATGCCGTGTTTTTCGTTGTGTTCTTGTTGAAGAGTTCTTCTACTTTGTGTGATAAGAATGGTTTTTTCAATCGCTTTTGTTTGTTTATCGGCATAAAGGATTACTCTTCCGTGGACATTTCTTGCGGCTCTTCCGCATGTTTGGATAAGAGCTGTTTCCGAGCGTAAAAACCCCTCTTTATCGGCATCAAGAACAACAACAAGAGAAACTTCAGGTAGATCTAGACCCTCTCTTAAGAGGTTGACGCCAACAAGGACGTCGAATTGTCCTTCGCGCAGAGCTTTTAGGATTTGAACGCGTTCCAAAGTATCAATGTCGGAGTGAAGATATTTTGCTTTCACGCCAATTTCATTGAGATATTTTGAAAGATCTTCGGAGAGTTTTTTGGTGAGCGTTGTGACAAGAATTCTTCTTTTTTTCTCTGTTTCAAGACGAATTTCTTCCAGACAATCATCCACCTGGTTTGCAGCTGGACGAACTTCGATGACTGGATCCAAAAGGCCTGTAGGTCGAATGATTTGTTTGATGATTTCCCCTTTTGCTTCATGAATTTCCCATTCGCCAGGCGTTGCAGAGACATAAACGACTTGATGAAATTTTTGATATGTTTCTTCAAATTTCAATGGGCGGTTATCAAAAGCGGAAGGAAGTCGCCATCCGAATTCGATGAGGGCTTGTTTGCGTGATCGATCTCCATTATACATCGCATGAAGCTGTGGAAGCGTTTGGTGGGATTCGTCAATGATCATGAGAAAGTCAGATGGAAAATAATCAAGCAAACAAGGCGGAGGATCTCCAGACATTCTTTTGCTAAAATGGCGGGAATAATTTTCTACGCCTTTGCAAAATCCCATTTCACGGATCATCTCTAAGTCGTAATTAGTTCTTTCTTTAATCCTCTGCGCTTCAATGAGTCGATTCTCTTTTGTAAAAGTCTCAATTCTTTCTGAAAGTTCTTGCCGGATGGAATCAATGGCAGTGATGCGAACAGATTCTGGAGTGACAAAGTGAGATCCTGGATAGATGGTGATTTTTTCTATTCTTGTTTTGACTTTTGATGTGATAGGATCTATGACGCTGAGTCTTTCAATCTCGTCTCCAAAGAATTCAATGCGATAGGCTATGTCATCTTCGTAAGCAGGCACAATCTCTAACACATCCCCTCTTGCACGGAATGTACCTCTTGCAAGCTCATAATCGCTTCTTGTGTAATGTAGTTCAACAAGATGGAGTAAAATGTCATCTCTTCGAACTTCTTGCTTTACATGCAGATTTAAGAGCATTTGGCTGTAATATTGAGGAGTTCCTAAACCATAAATGCAAGAAACAGAGGCAATGATAATCACATCTTGTCTTTCGATTAACGATCGAGTCGCGCTAAGACGCATTTTTTCAATGCGGTCGTTGATGGCTAAATCTTTTTCAATGTAGGTATCTGTCCGGGCAATGTATGCTTCTGGTTGATAGTAGTCGTAATAAGATACAAAGTATTCCACTGCATTTTCAGGAAAGAAGGACTTGAATTCTTGAAAAAGTTGTGCGGCAAGTGTTTTATTATGGGCAAGAATAAGGGTTGGTTTTTGGATGGCTTCAATGACATTGGCCATTGAAAAGGTTTTTCCGGATCCTGTAATTCCTAAGAGAACTTGGGCTTTTTTTTGAGATTGTATTCCAAAAACAAGCTTTTCGATCGCTTGTTTTTGGTCGCCGGCAGGCGCAAAGTCAGATTTGAGTTTGAACATTGATATTAGACCTCATTGAATCCAATATAAGATTCGGTCGATTTTCAGATTCTATTAATTACGTAAGAGGTCAGCTTTTTGTTCTTGGCGGATTTCTGCATTGAGCCGGCCGAGTTCATACCCATCGAAATCAACAAATTTAAAGAATTTTTCAAAAGAAGGGATGGCAAGGCTGACTTGACGTGCCATTTCTTGGGCAATGAGACGATACCCTGGGTGTCCTGCGGGTTGTGAGCGGAGTTCTGTGAGCCATTGCAAAGCTCTTAGGTTGACGTGGAAATACCAGCGCACATTGTACGCCATAGGAATGATATATTGAGCTTCTTCCGGGAGTTCTTTGGCAATGATGGCGTGGGCTTCTTTGGCTTTGAAAAGAGCTTTTGTATAGATGTCTTCCATAGGAGTTCCGATGATCTCTTGAGGTGTATAGAACCCATAATCGCAAGAGAGCATTTGCCTTTCTTGTGTGAGCATGCGATGGCGCTGTAAATCGCGGTAAACACCAAAGTCCCCTACAATTTCAAACGTAAAGTGAGCATGTTCTAAAGCTCTTGGAGATTTATGTCTTCGGTTCTCTCTAGACGAACAAGCCGCTTCAAATAGAGAATTCATGTCGTCTTCTGAAAGATTTTTACAATGGTTGTGAAGAGAGGTTAAATCTTTCTGGCTGCATTCAAAAAGAAGAGCGCTGGCCACTTTAACTTGGTCGCTTGGATCAAAATGAATGAGTTTTACCCCGCTATGGTAAGATGGAGGGATTTGGGATGTATGTTTTGTGGTAATGGCTCGGATTTCCCCTTGCATGCTCTCAATGAATTTAGAAAAATTCAAAAAATGTTTATGGGACGGGTCCGCTCTTCTAACAAAAGAAGGAATAATTTTGGATAATTCTTGGTGAGATTTTTTCCCAATGTCTTGCATTTCAGCAAGGCTATTGCAGTGGAGTTTTTGAAGAAGTCCTTCAAAAAATCTGCCATTGCCAAAAACACCCATATTCGTGAGTGTGCTTGCAGGAAGAAGTCCTCTTAAGCAATCGAGCACCTTTGCTCGTAAGGCAGCTGTGTATGCAGTTTTTGAGATGAGAGGATCTTTTGGGAATCCTTGTTCAATGTGAGCTGTAAGAGGAGGGATGAGGGCGCTGTATGTTTCGAATAAATAAGTGCATGTCTCTAAAAAAAGATCGCGGTAAGCCGATGTCATGAGAATGGGTTCTTGGTAAAAGAGGTACTTTCCTCCGACTCTTTGATCAAAATAGATATAGCGTGTTGATTTTTCTAAAGGAGATCCCCCAATTCTACAATCTTCAATGAATTTGGCTCCTAGAACCGAGATGTTTTCAATGGCTAAATGAGCTCCGCCCAATTCTCCAATTGAGTCATCTCCATAGCCGTCAAGAATTCGGTCGTAAAAGTTTTGTGCTTTTTGTACGGCTGTGATTTGGGTTTCTGTTTCTTTGGAATCCCCAATGATCGATGAAAAGGATGTGTCTTCACTGAGAATAAATTCTTTTAACAGAAGCTCTCTAAGTCCCAATGAAGATCGAGAGTAGCGAGAAAAAAGAGCTCCTTTAATGACTTCCGGTAAATTGCGTAGGGCGAATACATTCCCGGAGATATTTGTGACAAAGCGATCTAAGACTTTAATTTGATCTTCAGTGAAATCTTCCTTGAGCATAAGAAACTCCTCAAGTAAAAAGATTGCCAGATAGTTTTTCTAAGATCAAGCTTTATATTGCTCCGGAAATTGAAATTTAGGGTTGTCTCACTAAGTCCAAAAGTTGCTCTTTTTTTGGAGAATCCGGTAGCTTAGAATGGATTGTTCTTTGGAGACGATCCAGTGAGGCTAATAGGGCAGTAGATAGTTCTCTCTGAGCGTTTCTTTGTTGTATTTCGTGCGTTTTTCTTACTGCAAATTGTAGAGATTCATGGATATGGGGTTCGGCATCTCTGATTTCTTCGGGAGGTATAAGATCGAGCATTTCAGTGAGGTTTATTACGTAAGAGATGTGGATAAGAGCGTTATTTGACAAGGGACTCCCTTGAGAGTGTCTGTAGACGTCTTCCATTCGTCCGGCTAGTCGACATTGAGCTGTTGTCCACATCATAAGATGGCAGGTTGTAGGAGTGACTTCATGGGGACCTGATGTTAGATTTCTTCTTAAGATGGGATCAGCTAAGCGTCTCGCGTGGGGGATTAATGGATTGGATGTGTAGTCGATTTGATTTTGCAGGTAAACGAGATTTCCAATGGTTGAAAGATAAATTGCTCGAACTCTTGGATTATTTGGGTGATCAAGTAGGAAGGTACGATATATTCCTTCTAATTCAAATAGAGAATCGGAAAAGTTTAACGCAGGAAGCTGCAAGTTTCTTTGGTGCCGAGATTGGTAAACAGAACGTTCGGCAGAACGGAGCACTTCGTTCATGTCTCTTCTTAAAAAAAGCTCTGCGTTTCTTGGGGGCGCAATGGGTGTAGACATGGTTTTGTTTTATGTTTGTTTAAATTAACTTTAGTAAAAATAATGGTTATTATGATGTTTTTGTCTGTTAAAGTCAATTATGCATTTATTTTTTTATTGACTGTTTGTATGTAAAATTTTTTACTGGGGGGTTAGACTTTCTCTTAAGATGTGATATGTTTATTTAAAATGCCGGCGAGTTTCATCATGTCTACGGGCTTTTTTGAGCCAAAAACTTTGGCTAATTTGTTGTCCGGTTGGATAAGTCTTTTGTTTTTTGGATCTTGTAATTTGTGTTCTTTAATATAATCCCACACTTTTTTAACGACTTCCGGCCGGCTTAAACGATCGCTTCCAACAACGTCGGCAAGTTCTTGTGATAATTGATATGCATTTTGTTTTTTTTCTTTTTTCTTGGAGGAGCTCTTAGATGCTTTTTTTATTGTTTTTTCGGCGGTTTTTGTTTCTTTTGTTTTTTTGGGAAATTTCGATTTTTTAACATAAGGAGTTTTGGGGTGGTGTGCGTTGTATTTAGCGTCAATTTGGTCAAGTGCATTGACAATGACATCGCAATCCGGGAAGTTGGAGCAAGAGAAAAATGTTTTACCAAAGCGCGATTTTCTCATGGTAAGCCTGCCGTCGCAGCCGATAGCCGGACATGTAGGAAGATCTTCTGAGCGAACGCTCGTCTCCCCTTTTTTAGGAATATTGACGATTCCTTTGCATTCGGGATAACGCGAACATCCAAGAAAAGGGCCAAATCGTCCATGGCGAAGAGTCATGGGAGAACTGCAATTTGGGCAATTTTGATCCCAGTTGAAATTAGGATCGTAATCTTCTTTGTTGAATTCTAGAGCTTCAATAGGTGCTGTGAATGCACAAATAGGATAGTTTGAGCAGCCATAGAAATATTTATTTCTAGACCAAATTTTTTGTAGTTTGTGGTTGCATTTAGGACAGTCGAGTTCTGTGGGTATTTTAGGGACAATGGCCTCTTTTTCTGCTTTTTCAACAAGAGGAATAAAGTCATTCCAGAACGAACTTAAAATTTCTTTCCAGTTTTTATTGTGCTCTGCTACCTGCTCGAGTTGATCTTCCATTTGGGCTGTGAAAGTAACATCCATGATGGGGGGGAAATTGTCTTCTAGCATTTGACAGATGATTTTCCCAAGATCTGTCGGTTTTAGGGCCTGGCTTTCCTTCGTCGTATATTCCCTGCTTTGAATTTTGTTCATAATGGAGGTATACGTTGAGGGACGTCCGATTCCAAGGCGTTCTAATTCTTTGATCAAAGAGGCTTCGGTAAATCGCGGCGGGGGTTTTGTAAAAGATTGTTCGTCTTTTAAAGTTTCTAGTTTTAGAGAAGAGTTTTCTACAAGAGGCGGCAATATTTTTGTATCATCTTCGTCTGGTTGAGAAGATGCATCTTGTTTTTCTTCGTAAGCCGCGAGATATCCTTTGAATTTGATGACAGAGCCGGAACTGCGCAGCATGAGATTTTGATCTGTGTTGATGTCCACAGACACCGTGTCGTAAATGGCCGGATTCATTTGTGAAGCGATGAATCTTCGCCAAATAAGACGATAGATTTTATATTGATCGACGGTGAGATAACGCTTGATTCTTTCCGGATCTCTTTGGACGTTTGTGGGTCTGATTGCTTCGTGAGCTTCTTGTGCTGTTTTTTTGGACGCATAGATACGAGGCTGCTCCGGAATATACTCCGGACCAAATTCAGATTTGATATAGCTTCGAGCGGCTTGAATGGCTTCCGGCGCGACATTGACGGCATCTGTTCTCATATAGGTAATGAGACCTTCTGACCCTTCCGACCCCATGTCGATACCTTCATAGAGATCTTGAGCAATGCTCATCGTGCGGGAGACTGAAAATCCGTAATGGCGGCTGGCTTCCTGTTGTAAAGTGGATGTGATGAAAGGAGGAACCGGATGTCTTTTTCTTTCTTTACGATCGATCGATCCAACTGTATATTTTGCTTTTTTTAGACGGCTAAGTAGTTTTTCTGCGGTCTCTTGGTTTGGAATTAAAAAGCAGGGTTTGTTCTCTGTTTTTTCTTTTTCTATTTTGAGTCCGTCGACGGTATGGAGTGTCGCCCAAAAAGGGTTGTCGCTATTGGAGGAGAGTAAAAGTGTGGAAAGGGTCCAGTATTCAACAGGGGTAAATGCTTCGATTGCTTTTTCGCGATCAACGACTAATTTTAAAGCAACGGACTGCACTCTTCCTGCAGAGGTGCCATTGCGTCCCTTTTTTACTCTTCTTGTGAGAATCGGTGAAATTTTATAGCCAACAATCCGATCTAAAAGCCTACGCGCTTGTTGCGCATTGACAAGGTCAAGATCGATGTCTCTTTGATTTTTTAATCCTTCTTCAACGGCCGCTTTCGTGATGGATTGGAAGGTGACTCGTTTGATTTTTGTCCCTTTTGGAAGGATTGAAGCAATATGCCAAGCGATGGCCTCCCCTTCTCGATCCGGATCGGGTGAGAGATATACAATGTCTGCTTGTTTTGCTGCTTCTTGTAGCTTCTTAATGACCTCTTTTTTATCGGGCATGGTGACATAGGTTGGCTCGAAATCATGCTCTACATCAATGCCGAATTCTTTTTGAGGGAGATCGCGGATATGTCCCAGGGAGGATTCAAAAAAATATTGAGGACCTAAAAACTTGCGCAAAGTTTTTATTTTTGTAGGAGATTCTACGATAACAAGAGCTTTTCCCATGACATAGCCTTGAATATAAAAAATAAGGATAACCTGTCGGATGGTATCTTATTTTGGATCAAAGTGCAAATTTTTTATGCAATTTCTAATTTAGCGTGGAAAGAGTTTCTTTTTTTCCTGTTTTAATGAGCTCTGATAATAAGCTCTTTACTCTTTGCGACTCACCCTTTTTGCTAATGTAGATGGCATCCTCCGTTTCTACAATCAGAAGATTCTCGACGCCGACAGTGGAAATAAGACGTTTGCCTCCGACGATCAGACAATTTTTCGTGTCAATGTCAAATACATTGCCGATTTTTGCATTTTGATGGGCGTCTTTTTCAAGAATTTCGTAGAAACTGTCCCAAGACCCTATATCGGACCAGGAAATGGAGAGAGGGCAAACAAGGATTTCTTTGGATTTTTCCATCAGTGCGTAGTCGATTGATATATCCGGCATGTCATGAAAAGAGGAGATGGTTTCTTCGTACGATTGGGCTTTTGATTGGGCAAGAGATGGACAGTGTTTCTCTAATTCACTCCAAAATGTTTCGATGGAAAATAAAAACATCCCGGAATTCCAAAAATAATGGGGATTCTCTATGAATTGTTGTGCTGTGTGCAGATTTGGTTTTTCTATGAATTTCTCTACTTTAAAAAGAGATTCTTTATAGAGATCTCCAATACGGATGTATCCGTAACCTGTTTCTGGTTTTGTGGGTTTTATTCCAAATGTAATGAGTTTTTTTTCTTGTGCGATAGGGTTGATTTGGTAAATAGCATGGATGAATGCACTTTCGGGTTCTAAGAGATGATCGGAAGGAAGAATGAGGACTGTGTCTTCATGTTTTGTTGTTGGAAGTGTTTGTAAAAACTGAATGGCAAGAGTGATTGCAGGAGCTGTGTTTCTTCTGCAAGGTTCTGCGAGAATATGAATGTTGATGTTTAGATGCATTTCATCGATTTGTTTTTGGACTAAAGAGATGTATTGTGGATTTGTTGAAATAACAATGTCATCGATGAATGTGGTGTTAGTGAGTCTCAAAATTGTTTTTTGCAAAAGAGAATAAGGACCTTGAAGACGAAGGAATTGCTTGGGAAAGTTCTCTCTAGAAAGAGGCCATAGTCTAGTTCCTCCTCCTCCTGCTAATACAATTGCTTTCATACACGATTACTATACTTGTTTATCACGAAGTCATGAAATTGACGATGGAATTTTTCTTTGGAGAATTTTTCCGCCTGATTTCTACATTTTTTTGGATCCCAAAAACATTTTTCAAACTTTTCTATTGCTGCTTGGATGCTGTTTGTGTTTTGTTCGTTGAAAAAAAGACCCGTTTCATGATCTACAATGGTTTCTTTCGCGCCTCCTTTTCCAAGAGCAATCACAGGTGTTCCAGAGGCCATCGCTTCGATGGGTAAAATTCCAAAATCTTCGATCGCAGCAAACACAAAAGCTTTAGCTCTTTGTAAATAGTACTTCATTTGATCGTTGGTTTGGAGTCCTAAGAATTCGATATTTTTTTTTGCTTTTTTTTGAATCTTCTCTTTATCTTGTCCATCTCCAATCACGATGAGTTTTTTATCGGGCATTGCAGAAAATGCATCTACGATGAGGTCGATTTTTTTATAAGGAACGAATCTTCCGGCTGTGATGTAGTAGTTTTCTTTTGTTTCGTGCATCGAATAATTTTGAGTGTCT
>CAYVDU010000029.1:0-8352 GCA_964450765.1 uncultured bacterium
CTCCATGATTTTTGAGTGTGCTGATGGCTTGATCCATATTCTCTACGGAAATCGTCACAACGGCATTCGTCCCGCTTTTCATGTGAAAGGCAGGATTTTCTTGAGCAAGTCCCAGTGTTTGTCCTTCTGGACCGCAGAGTTCTGCCCAGGCAAACTCTTTATGATATTCTTTGAGTTTTAGCCCAATGACGTTTTGATAAAATTGGATGGCTTCTTCCAAATTTTTAACAACAATCCAACTGAGATGTAAGCCTGTTGTTTTCATAGGAGTCTCACTTTAGTTTTTCACTGAGAATTTCGATGAGTTGATTCACAGGGACTCGTGTTTGCTGCATTGAATCTCGATCGCGTAGCGTAACGGTATCATTTTCTAAAGTGTCAAAATCGATGGTGATGCAAAATGGTGTTCCAAGTTCGTCTTGCCTTCGGTATCGTTTTCCAATGGCACCCGATTCGTCATACTCTGCATGCCAGATGTTGTGGAGAGTCTTGAATATTTTTTCTGCTTTTTCTACGAGAAGTTCCTTTTTCATGAGGGGGAAAACAGCTACTTTGACCGGAGCAATACAAGGAGCAAAGTGGAGCACTGTTCTGGTTTCTCCGTTTTCTAAAACCTCTTCATCATAGGCGTCGCAAAGAAGGGCTAGCAAAGTCCTTTCGACTCCAAATGTGGGTTCGATGACGTGAGGAATGAATTTTTGCCTTGTTTCAGGATCTGTGTATTCTAGTGATTGACCAGAACACTCAGAATGGCGCGTTAGATCGAAGTTTGTGCGATAGGCAAGTCCATATAACTCACTTGAGCCGAAGGGAAAGTCGTACACAAGATCTACAGTTCTTTTGGAGTAATGGGAGAGCTGATCTTTGGGATGCTCTTTCTCGCGAATTTTGCCTGCGTTAAGCCCAATGAGTTTGCACCATTGATGCATTGAGGAGAGCCATTCTTCAAAGAAAGATGTCCATTCGTTTTCGTGAATGAAAAATTCAATTTCCATTTGCTCGAATTCAATGACGCGGAAAACAAAATTGCCGGGGGTGATTTCATTGCGGAATGCTTTGCCGATTTGGGCAATTCCAAAAGGAATTCGCACTCTCATCGTATCGATGACGTTTTTAAAATCAAGGAAGATGGCTTGTGCTGTTTCCGGGCGTAAATAGGCGATGTCTGTATTTCCACCTGTTTTACTCATATGTGTGTGGAACATGAGATTAAACACTCTTGCTTCCGTAAAATCAGAGGCGCCGCATTTTGGACATCGAATCTTGTGTTGAGTGACTTCTTTTGTCATTTGCTCTAAAGACATCCCGTCGGCGCTTTTTTTGAGGGCGTCTTCAATCAGATGGTCGCAGCGAAATCTTCCTTTGCAAGCTTTGCAGTCAATAAGAGCATCGTTGAAGCCTTCAACGTGTCCGGAGGCTGTCCATGTTTTTGGATGTAGGAGAATAGGTCCATCAAGACCGACCATATTGCGTCTTCCATGGACAAAGAATTTCCACCAAAGGTCTTTGATATTTTTCTTGAGTTCTACTCCGTAAGGGCCAAAGGAGTAAGTGTTGGCAAACCCCCCATAGATTTCAGATCCTGGGTAGATAAATCCACGTCTTTTGCATAGGGCAACAATGGGTTTTAGACTGTCTTGTATGGAGCTTGGTTTTGTCATAAGCCGGAGAGTATATGACGTTTGACCAATCTGTTTCTACAAATTTTTGAGTTTTAATATTTGGGTTGTCTGCTTGCCCAGCGCTTGATCCAGGCATCTATGGAAATGCGACCTGGGCCAAAGATAAAGACAAGAAGAGCTGTGAGTAAAAATGGATACGGAGCTTCTCGAACGAGTAAAATGGGTTCGAAAAGAAAGCGTAGTTGGATAAATGCTTCACTATGGGCTAGCGATAATGCGGAGATCATAACAATGATGAGTGGGATTGAGGCGAGTCTTGAAGCGAATCCGAAAAAGAGGAGAAGTCCGCAAAAAGTTTCGGTAAAAGCGACAAGGTAAGCCATTAAAGTAGGTGATGCTACGTTGAGATTGCTGAAAAATTGGCTGACTACATCAATATGACTGAATTTTGCAATTCCTGTAATGAAAAATTGATGGCCCCAAATCACGCGCATATAAAAGAGAAAAAGGCTTTGAAGATTGCTTCCGATTTTGATGAAAAATGAATAGATTCGATCGATTCGATGTAGAGTTTTATTTTCAAACATGGAGGAGCTTCCTTTCAAAAAATATCTTAAATACAGAATTGCCAAGATGAGATTTTAAAAACAAGAGGAAAAACTTTGGAACTGTACACCTTCTAGTCGAAAGTAGACCTCTTTTTTAGGTATTGTTCCTCAGTGAATGATTTGAAGAGATATGGTGGGAATGGTTCTTGAATCATTTCCGGTGTAAGGAATATACTCTTTGGCATTATGCAAGAATTTTGTTCGTTGACTTTAGAGGAATGTAAACAGTGGATGGAGCAAAACGGGGAAAAGCCTTTCCGTGCTGCTCAAATATTTGATTGGGTGTATCGGAAAGGATGTTTGTCTTTTGATTCGATGACCAATATGAGTAAGGATCTTCGCTTGAAACTGGCTTCTTCTTTTCAATTTCCTTCTTTAAAATGTGTGAGGACTTTGAATTCTGAAGATGGAGAGACCATCAAATTTTTATGGGAACTCCGAGATCAAAAAAGGGTTGAATCAGTTCTGATTCTTTCTAAAGAGCGTCGAACGGTTTGTGTGTCGATTCAGGTGGGCTGTCCTGCTAGATGTGCTTTTTGCGCTTCTGGAAGGGAAGGTTTAAAGAGAAATTTAACGCCTTCTGAGGTGATTGAGCAGGTACTGCATATTGATCGATTTTTAAAAGAAAAAGGGGAAAGAGTCTCTCATATTGTGTTTATGGGGATGGGCGAGCCCATGGATAATTATGAGACTTTGGTAAAGACAATTCAAATATTGACCGATCCCGATGCGTTTCATATTTCTCAAAGAAGGATTACGGTCTCTACGGTGGGCGTTGTTGAGGGAATACGTAAACTTTCTTTAGAGCCTTTTAAGGTCAATTTAGTTCTTTCTTTGCATGCGCCAAATCAGCACTTGCGTAAAAAAATCATTCCTTATGCTAGAAAATATCCCTTAGAAGAAATTTTAATGGCGATGGATGAATATGCTAGAGAGACGGGGCGGGATATTACGTATGAGTATACGCTCTTAAGTGGATTGAATGATCAAGAGGAGCACGCAGAGGAGCTTGCAAGGCTTCTTGCAGGCAAGCAATGTACAGTCAATTTGATCCCTTATAATCCTGTAGAAGGACTTAGGTTGAATCGTCCTGAAAAAGAGACGATAGAGGCGTTTCGTTCTGTTTTGGAAGGGTATCGTATTAATACGACTTGGCGTTATACGAAAGGGAAAGATATTGCGGCTGCTTGCGGACAGCTTGCATTGCAAAAATAGTTTCCCTGCAATAAAAATTTTATTGCAAGGAATTTCATTTTCTATCTGCCTCTTAAAGCAATTTTCGCAAAAAGTTCTTGTTGGAATGCTCTGGTTTTCGTTTCTGTTTGTAGCGTCGCTCTAGCGTATTGAGCGAGGTTTTCAAGATATTCTTGGTCAGATGAACTCAAAGGAATGTGTTGATCTTCAGAATTTGTTGCTCTTTCGCAGAAAGCGACAAAATTTGCATTTGTTAGAAGGGTTGGAAAGATTTGTTGTATTCTTTGAATCGTTTCTAGTCCGTAGTGGTGTTCTAACATTTCTAAATATTTTCCTGTAGTTACATTTGAAAATGTTCCGATTTTATTTGGTGTTAATGATATATCCATAAAATTGTCCTTATTATTTTGTTATTATTCTTCATGTTAATGAAGATGATATATTTTAACCTGTAATTTTATTTTGTTTCAATTTATGAATTATTTTTTCTGCGTTTTAAATCTTTGATTTTTTTTAGAACTTATCTCAGTAAAAATTTTGATTGATTTTTGGGTTGTTTTTCATAAATGATATAATTTCAAAAATCGATGAAAAATTTTATTGAGATAAGTTGAGAATTTTTTCGTCGTCTTGAGTATAATTTTGTGAAACTGTTATGCTTCGAACAATTTATTTTTATACCGAAAATAATTGAAGAATCGGTATATACCCATTCTGGTTGAATCTTTTCGATTTTAACTGCGTGAAAGCTGTTAAAAATCAATGGTTGTAAATGGCATGGTATTGACTCTTATGCAATGCTATTTGCGGTGGTTGATTTTTGATGCTTTAACGCAAGTTAAAATTGAGAAGATTCAACCAGAATGGGTATATTCTGATATTGTTTGAAACGATGAATTTAGCTCTTGTTTTTACTGTTTTAAGGATTGTGGTTACTCCGCTATTTCCTTTGTTTTATATTGAATATCAAAGTTTGGGGATTCCTCTTGTATATCTTCCCTATATTTTGCTCAGTTTGCTCGTTCTTTGCGAATGCTCTGATTTGTTTGATGGGTTTTTGGCAAGAAGATGGAATCAGGTGACGGATCTTGGAAAGATTTTAGATCCTGTGGCTGATAGTATCATGCATATTTCCCTTTTTCTTACATTTACGCAGGGAATCGTTCAATTATCTTTGTGGTATGTATTTGTTTTTTTATATCGAGATATGTTGATCTCTACTTTAAGAACGGTTTGTGCTTTAAGAGGTATTGCATTAGCAGCCCGTTTTAGCGGGAAGATGAAGACTGTGATACAGGCGGTTTCTTGTTCTTTAATTTTATGTTTAATGATTCCATATACAATGGGATGGATTTCTTTAGATTCATTTCAGGAATTGTGTCGATTTTTTGTCGGTATTGCAGCTGGATATACTATTTTGTCTGTGATCGATTATGTGTATGCGAATCGACTTCATATTCGTAAAGTCTTAGAAACTTCTGTGGATTTATACCGGAAATGATTTAAGAATCGGTTAAAAAATTCGACAGAACTTTTGTTTTCAAAGGGGTTTAATATCAGTTGGCAATTTTTTGATAAAGACGCAAATATTCTTGAGCAGGTTTCTGCCAGCTAAAGTTGAGTTTCATAATGCGGCGAACCATCGATTGGTAAGAAGCTGTTTCTTGACGATAAAAATCAATGGCTCTTTCAAGGGAGTTTTCCATTTCTGAAGTGTCTGAGTTTTGGAATGTAAATCCATTTCTTTCTTGAAGGGGTGTCAAGTGATCTTGATTGTCAAAGACAGTGTCCTTCAGACCGCCTGTACTTCGAACGATCGGAATGGTTCCGTAGCGCATTGCGATGAGTTGAGATAGTCCGCAGGGCTCATAAACAGAAGGAATCAGTAGGAAGTCGAGTGCTGCGTAGATTTCATGAGCTAAAGCTTCGTTGTATGCAAAATGAATGAGACTTTGTGTGTTTTTCTCGAATTCTTGTTTGAGAAGGTCGAAGTGTTTTTGGATTGAGGGATCAGGTGAAGAGCCGAGGAGTAGAAAATTACAGCCTTTTTGAATGGCGTATCGCAATCCTTGTTCGAGGAGTTTTGGGTTTTTTTGATACACAATGCGTGTAATGGATCCGATCCAAGGGAGTTTTTCGTCTGCAAGATGGAATTGTTTTTGAAGCTTTTTTTTGGCCTCTTGTTTTGCGACCAGGATAGATGCGATTGAATCTTTGAAAGAGTATTGTTTTGCAAGGTGCGGATCTTCCATCGGATTCCATAGTTTTTGGTCGATTCCATTGAGAATTCCGCTGACTTTGTCCTTATGTTGATTGAGTGTTATATGCAGAGCGTGTTGGAATGAGGCCTCTTTTAGCATTTCTTTTGCGTAAGAAGGGGATACTGTATTGACGGCATCTGCGTAAACAATGCCGCCTTTAAGTAGGTTGATTGTGAGAGGATATTTTGGGTTGTCGTCTTGTAATTTTTCCTGAACGAGATATTTGGCGCCATTGAGGCCTATGGCGTCTAGATCGTGAACTGCGCATAGGCCTTGGTATGCTGCGTTGTGAATGGTGAGAAGGATCGATTTGATTGGAATTTGAAATATATCTTTTGCTAAGACGGCTGCGATAGCAACGGGCCAGTCATGAAGATGTAGGACATCAATAGGCTTGTTTTGTTTTTTTAGGTACTCAAGAGCTGCTTTTGCAAAATAAAGGAAACGCAAAACGTCATCCGGATAGCCGTAAATGTGGTCTCTGTTAAAGTAGTCCGCAGGGTGGAATGTTTCTAAAAGAAGTAGTTTGCAGTCTTCCACTTCTGAAATCCACATGCTATTTTTATGAGAAATATTTTTTTCAGTACATTCGAAATCGGTGTCTTTTTTGATCCTTTCGATTTGGAGGGGATCAATAAATTTATATTTGGGGATGATGATCTCTACTGTTTGCCCGAGTTTAGTGAGTTCTCTACTTAGACCAACAATGACTTCCCCCAGGCCGCCTGCTTTAGCTATAGGAGCAAATTCTGTGCTTAATTGGACAATTCTCATAATTATTTATATAGATTTTTTGAGAAAAATGGTAAAGAGGCAAGATTGTACTGCAGAAAAGCTTCAATATTTAGGGCCTCTTGATTTTGGGATTGTTTTGACCAATTTTCGACAGATCTTGAGGCTTGCAATTGCCTCTTGCTAAATATTTCTCTTCTTGATTAAGATACTGCCTTTGAATTTGCTATGTTAAGAACATGGTGGGGTGTCGCCAAGTGGTAAGGCAGCGGTTTTTGGTACCGCCACTCGGAGGTTCGAATCCTTCCACCCCAATGTTTATGTCTTGATTTTCAGGAGAGAAGAATGAAGCTATCGGTTTCTGCAAGAGTTACCGCAAAAAAAAGCGATGCGAAAAAATTGCGCCGAGAAGGGCGGGTTCCTGGTGTTTTGTATGGTCTTGACCAGAAGAATGAAAATATATCAATTCCGAGCGACGAGCTGCAAGCTGTTTTTAGAGCAATGCGCCCAGGGGTTCTTCCTACGACGATTTTCGAATTGAACGACGGGAAAGTGTCTCGCAAGGCTCTTGTGAAGGAGACTCAGTATCACCCAACGACATATGCAGCTTTGCATGTGGATTTTGCTTTGATTTCTGATGATCGTCCAGTGAGTGTGAGTGTTCCTATTCAGGTGATTGGCGTCGCTGAGTGTGTGGGAATCAAATTGGGCGGATTTATGCGGCAAGTGATTCGTTTCTTAAAGGTGAGATGTTTGCCGAAGATGATTCCTCAGGAATTTTTTGTGGATGTTCGAGATTTGAATATTGCGCAATCGAAGACTTTGGGAGATATGGAGATTCCTCAAGGAGTTTCTCCTCTTGCTAAGATGAGCGAAGTTGTTGTTGTGATTGGGAAGAGGGCGTAACGCACTTTTGTGAATTGCAATTTGGTGTCGGCTTCTCGTAGGGCAATGATCGTAGGTCTCGGAAATCCCGGGAGAGCATATGAGAAGACCCGCCATAATGTAGGTTTTGCAGCTTTAGATTTTTTTGCTGAAAAGCATGGTCTTCAGTTCTCTAATAAAACGCAATTAAGATCCAGTGTTTCTCAAGGGTCCATTTTGGGTGAGTCTGTGTCTCTTTTAAAGCCGCTCACGTTCATGAATTTGAGCGGAGAGGCGATCAAAGTGGCATTGGATTACTGGAAGATTGAGGTGTCTCGCCTTTTGGTTCTTGTAGATGATATTGACCTTCCTTTCGGCGAACTTCGTTTGCGGGCGGGTAGCGGACCGGGAACTCATAACGGACTTAAGAATATTGAGACTTGTTTGCAGACCAATCGATATCCCCGTTTAAGGATTGGTATCGGAGAATCTAGAGAAGGGGATTTGGCAGATTTTGTATTAGGAAAATTTTCCTCTGCAGAGGAGGAACATTTGTCCGAGATTTTTGAAAAAGTGGTTCAGACGATAGAAATTTGGTTGAACCATGGATTAAACCGTGCGATGAATTTTGCAAATGCGAAAAGCAAATAGTCATTCATCAAACCCAAGCAACGGACCTCTTTTGAAAGAGGGCCTAGGAGAATCTTAATGAGAAGAAAAAGAGAAGGGCTTTACGAGGGGATGTATATCTTAAGCGCAACGCTAAGTAACGAATCCCGAAAGAAAGCTTTTGATAAAATTACTGAAGCAATCTCTCAAAAAGGCGGAGAGGTTAAAAAGATTCATGATCAGGGACGTCGTAAACTCTGTTATGAAATTAAAGGAAAAAAAGAAGGGCATTATTACCTTGTGTATTTTACGGCTCCAACGGATGCAATCGTTGAGTTTTGGAAGGAGTATCATCTTCATGAAGATCTTCTTCGCTTTATGACACCGCGCGTTGAGGAAGTTCAGGAGACTCTCGAATTTAAACCCATTAGAATACAAGGTTAATTATGCAACAGTTCAAAT
>CAYVDU010000029.1:8362-10067 GCA_964450765.1 uncultured bacterium
CAAAGTTATTCATCAGCCGGCGGAGATTCTTCACCTTTTGCAAAGAAGAAAAAATCTTGCCCATTTACAGCAGCAAAAGTCAAGACGATCGACTACAAAGATATCGAGACTTTAAGGCAGTTTATTACTGAACGAGGAAAGATTATGCCTCGTCGTATTACTGGGGTTTCCCATTTTTATCAAAAAATCTTGAAAAAAGCGGTTAAGCAAGCTAGATACATGGCATTGCTCCCTTTTGTAGCTGAAGAATAAGAGGAGTTACGCAATGAGACAACAACTGCTTTTATTAGAAGATGTAGATGGTCTTGGTAGAAAAGGGGAACTTGTTTCCGCTAAGCCTGGATATGTCAGAAACTTTTTAATGCCTAGAGGAATGGCCATTGTTGCTTCTTCGAATACTTTACGCAAGCAAGAGCGTCTTCGTGAAGAAAGAGAAAAACAAGCGATCGTTGATCGTCAAGAGTCAGAGATTTTGGCTAAAAAATTGGATGGTTTGGAACTTGAAATTAAGGTCAAGGTAGATCCAGAAGGCCATATGTACGGTTCTGTGTCTGTATTTGACATTTTGCACCTTTTTGAAGCTCAAGGGTTCCAAATTGAGAGGAAATTCATTCAGATGAATCGCCCTATCAAAGAAACTGGTGTGCATAAAATTTCTTTGAAGTTGAAAGAAGGCATTCCTGCTATTTTTCAATTGAAGATCATCCCAGAAGGGATTGCTTCTGCGGGAACTGAAGCTGTTGTGGCTCCGCTTCCTACGGATGTTTCAGTCGAGTCTTAAGTTCGTTTAAAAAAGAGGGGGGTCTTTTTATTTCCCCTCTTTTCTTTTCTGCTGAGAATAATTCAAGGGCTTGTTTTGTCTTTCTTCAATGCAAGTCATTTGTGATCGTGGGACTGTTGAGATCTGGAATCATTCTATAGTGGATTCAAATTAAAGTTTGAAGCCACTCTCTAAGTCATTTTTATTGCTGTAAATATACTTAAAGCACATTCAGAAATAAGCGCTGCGCTTGCTAGCGCAAGATGTGTTTTTCCATTTCTTGCGATGCTTCCAAAATCTCCACCATCATCATTTATTACAGAAGTATACGCATATAATAATTCTCCAGCCATCCATATTACAGCACTAAAACCAAGAATTCCGGAAACTATTTTTGAATGTTTTTTTAATGAAGCAGCAGCTATTAGTTGAAATGAACAAAAGGCAATATCAAACATGGGCCCCGCGGAAAGAATTAAACTATCCTTCCATCGAGAGTCTGCAATACACTCAGAAGTAAAACCGTTGCATGAAGAGTCTATTGTGATTGATGGAGTGCTGTTGCCAGTAAGTATTCTAGATGTAAGAGCATGCCCAAGTTCATGAATAAAAACATGAGAATATCCAAAAGACAAATATTGAAAAACTTGATTATTGATACAAGCTCTCGCTAAGTAAGATATTACACCCGCACCGTTTAGCGTTAGGTTATGTGCGCTTGCGTCGGTGTTGTTTTTTGTAAATGACACAGGTATTCCAAGGACGGTATATGAACCTGGTTTGCAAAACAAAATAGAATTCAAAAAAGACATAGTAGTCACATACTAATTATTTTAACATCTTTTTGTTTTTTAATGTAATTATAAAAACATAGCTCGCTAACTATTCGTGTAATATAATGGGTGTGTTGCGACATTCCTCTGTGCACAACAAAAATAAATTGAA
>CAYVDU010000030.1:0-5373 GCA_964450765.1 uncultured bacterium
AAGAAGTTGAAGATTTTACAGGTAGAGGCGGCACCCGGCTGGGGAGGGCAGGACATGCGGATTCTAAAAGAAGCGGAAGCGATGCGTCTTCGCGGCCATGAACTCGTGTTCGCTGTCATGAAAAAAGGTCGTTTAGTTGAGGCTGCTAGAAAATCCGATTTTACGGTTTATGAATTGAATTTTCGGAAATTTTATTGGGTTTTCTGTTTATTCAGATTGTTAAGGATCTTGTCAAAACATCAAATTGACATTGTGAATACTCATTCCTCATTGGATAGTTGGATTGGTGGGATTGCGGCTCGTCTTTTTGGGGCTCGGATTGTTCGGACGCGGCATTTATCAACGCCGATTAAATCGGGTTGGAATAGCCGACTTTTATATGGCAGGCTTGCCGATCGTGTTGTTACGACATGCGCTTGTATTGTTCCTATGATTGTTCAGCAATCGGGAATATCGCCTGCTGTATGCTGCTCTATACCAACGGGCGTAAATGTTGAAAAAATTCGGGTGGACCCTCATCAAGTTTTGGCGTTTCGTCAGTCTCTTGGATTGAAAAAAGAAGATTTTTTGATTGGCACTGCTTGTTTTATGCGTTCTTGGAAGGGGATTGATGATTTTTTACAAGCAGCAGCGATCCTTCGGAGTCAATCGAATCTGAAATGGGTGATCATCGGCGGGGGGCATGCAGACACGTACCGCAAAAAAGCAAAAGAGATGAGTTTGGATGGCATTGTCCATTTTACAGGACATTTAGAAGATCCTTTTGCTGCGATTGGGGCTTTAGATGTGTTTGCTCTTTTAAGCACTGCGCATGAAGGGGTCTCTCAAGCAATTTTACAGGCAGCGTATTTAGAAAAGCCGCTCATTGCGACTCCTACTGGGGGCTTAAGAGAAGTGTGTATCCATCAAAAGACGGGATTGCAAGTAGATCCCTTCTCCCCACAAGAGGTGGCTTGGTGTGCGATGTATTTAAAAGACCATAGTGAAGAAAGGTTTTCTTTTGGTTCTACGGCAAAAAAATTGGTTTTGGACCGATTTACCTTTCAGCACACGGCAGATCAGATGGAGAAGATGTATATGAGTCTTTCTTAAAAAATTAGGCATCGATATAATAGCCATACAGAAGAAATGTAAAGAATCGGTTTTTAGGCGGGTTCAAAGCGCCAAATTTCTAAGAAAGCAAGGTGGTTTGTATTGCGTGATACTACGCACCTTGCTTTTTTAAAAATTTGGCAGCTTTTAATCCCGCCTAAAAATTAATTCTTGAATTATTTTCGGTATAGCTTTGGAGTTCTTCTATTATGATTGAAAAGACTTCTCCTTATTTTGATGGGAAATTCTCTTTTTTAGGTTTGGAAAACCGGCGCTGGGTTCTTTCTTTTTCTGCTTTTGTTGCCGGAGTTCTTGTTTTGATTGTGTATTTTCAGACTATTCCCACCTCGGAAACGTATGTCTCTGCCCAAGAATCTTTTGCAAAATGGATTTCTTTGGGAGATGAGATCTCTTATCAAGAGATGAGAAGATCTCTTAAAAAAGTCCCTTCTTTAGAAAAAAAGTATGCAGGGGCTATTGCGCAAAAATTATTTGAAAAAGGGGCTTTGTCAGATGCTCTCTTATTTGCGCACCACTCGTTGGAACATTTGAAAATGGATGCGCCTTTTCACATGGCATATGGAGAAACATCTCTTTTAATTGAGCAAGGATCTTATCAAGACGCTTTGCAACGTTCCGTTGCTTTAAAAGAGGAGATGAAATTACGGTCGAGTTTTTCTCAAATGGTGGGAGATTACCCCGTGGGAGGCGCTTTTCTTTTTGCTCACAATTTGCTTCGTATTGCTTGTCTTCAGAAAGAGTTGAATAATAAACCAGGAGAGAAAGCTGCCTGGGAGGAGTTGGAAACGTTTCTCAATGGGAATGAGATCTTAAGTGCCAAAGTATTTGAAGGGTTTTGCGAGAAGGAAGTGAGTTTTCTACAGTACATTACTGAAAGAAAGAAACAGCTACACTAGTCGTAATATATAGTTCTTTCAATTGTCTTTTATTTTTTGTTGCTTTCTACGATCTGTCCGTGGCGAATGTAGTAATGATAAGAGCTTCCTGCCATGATGCCAAGAAATGCGAAGTATACAAAAGGAACAAATAGACCTGCTAATATTTTGATTCCTCCAAGAACCATTTGTGTTGTTTTTTCTTGGTTTGAAGTGAAGTGAAAGACAATCTTCAAAAGCTTTTCCATGGGGATAGGAAAAATGACCGTTGCAATAGCAGCTATGCTCAAGCAAAAAATGGAAAAGGTAGATCCTGTAAAGAAGTGAAAGTTGCTAGAGATCATTGCGACAAAGACAGCAACAACACTGAAGATGGCCATTGTATTGTTTTTTACAAAGTTTTCGATCTCTTGCATTGAGATTCCTTCTTTGATTTTTTGGGTGAATTTGTCTTTGTCCATATTTTCTCTTTTTTTGTCTTCTATTTTTACATTTATTCATTTTTTTATTTAATTGCAACATTTCGATAAACTCTTTTAAAAAACATAGAAAAACGCCTCTTGTTTGATCGGTATGGTCGTTTGGGTATGTATACCCGTTCCAGTTGAAAGGCACCCATTGGGATTGATTCAAGAATCGGTTTTTAGACGAGATTGAAAGCTGCCTATATTTTTCTTTTGCGCTTCTTCTTTTCTTCTCACGCTGATCCTTAAGTTTTTACTTATCGGAACCTGATCGAAACAAAGAACTTTCAACTGGAATTGGTATGTATTATTAGTTTTCGTAGATAAACAAATCATTTTCAAAAGTTCTTAAGAAATCTGCATTGAGAAACGCTCTATGCCGAAAATGATTTAAAACCTAATTCTCAAATCATTTTCGGTAGATGTGATTTGGCTTTATCTTTTTGTGCATCATCTTTTACACTCTATGGTTCGTCGGTCTTAAACCCTCTTATCAATGGTATTTTCTTGTATTTGGAAAAAGTTTTTCGTTTCGGTTTTGTGATGCTGGGGACTCTCTTTGTTGTTTTGTCTTTTTTTATTTGGTTTGGTTTGAAGGGGGATGTGTTTTCTTTAGGTTGTTGGAAATTAAGACCTTTTTCTGAAGAGGGGGCGTCTTCTTTTTCTTTGGGACTCAAACAAGATCCTCTTTCATTTTCGTACCCGGCTGTGGAGGGAGAGGTTGATGTGCTGATTGGCCGGAAGCATCCTGCGTCTTTGGATCAGAATCTTGATTACTACGTGAGATTGAAAAAAAATGGTGTTGTAAAAAGGGTTTCATTGCCTGCTAGGATCGGTCTTTATTACGAAAACGGACTGAAGTTTTCTGAGAATGAAGATGCATTTTGGTTGGAGTTGGAGATCTCTCCGAGTGGGCCTATTTTGGCGAGATCCTTTGTAATGAATCTACAAGGGGAAAAGCATTTGATAGAGTCCTTTTCTCTTGTTGGAGAAGAGCTTGCGTTTAGTAAAGGGCCTGGATGTGATTTGCCGGCGTTTCGTTCTTTGATGGGAGCCCGTTATCTTGGAAAGGATCTAGTGTTGATGCGGCTTCAGGAAGGGGATGCTCTCTATCTTCTGACGATGCATCAAGAAACGCTTCGAGTGAAAGAGGGAGATCTTCTTCTTTGGATAGATGGAAAGTGGTGCAAAAGTGAAGCAAAAGATTTGCAAGGCCATATTGTCGCTCGTGTTGCGCATTGTTTGGCTAAAGACATGATTCTTGAGGCCTGGGATCTAGATGGGAAATATCATCGATTTTTGATGTCTATGGCGGAAGAGTCGGCTGTTCAACCGAAATCAGGAAATTTCCTCACAGCTTTGAGAGTCCGGTCTGAAAAACAAGTGAGTTGTATGTTGGAAAAACAGTGTTTGATTGTGCAGCTTGGCGATTGGATTTTAAAAACAAGTGACAATCGATGGAAGATTTTGCGCAATTCGGAGGACAAAAATGCGTATTTGCAAGATCGTTTGCGGGGCGAATTGCTTATTTTTGATCGGATGGATGTGAAAAATGGCCATAAAGTGCTGATCACTTCTTTGTTTAGTCCTCAGCATTCTCAAATGACGTCTATGGAATGGGAAATTTCTCAAGGAAATAAAAGAAAAGCAGAGCAGGGAAGGAAATGAATCGATATTTTTTGGCTCTTTTTATTTGGACATGTCTTTTAGCATCGGATGATTTAAGTCTTCCTGCAGATCTAGAAGGAGCTACTTCGTATAATCAAATGTTTGCTTCTTTACAGACCGAATTGAAAGAGAAGTTTGCAAAAGCATACGCGCTTTCTGAAAAGGGAAATGATGAGATTGCCTACAGAGAGCTTTTAGAGGAAGTGCGGCTTTTAAAGCAGAAAATATGGAATTTGGAAGAAGGATGGCGAAAAGGATCTGTAAAAGAATCTTCTTCCGAAGATGCATATGCGCTTTGGGATGTGGGGGAAACATCTCTTTCTCAGCTTGTTATGGAGTATGGGGCTGCTGATTATCTTTATGTGATTCCTCAGGAATTAAGTGCGATGAAAATTAGCCTTTTTTCGAGTATTCCCCTCCCCCGCGCTTCTTGGGGAGAAATGATTGAGATGATTTTAGCGCATAACGGCGTCGGGGTTAAGAAAATCAATCCTTTTGCAAAACAGCTTTATATCTTGAAACTGGATCCTTGTGCGATCGAGGGGATTGTTTCTAAAGAATCGGATCTTTCTTTTTTTTCGCCATCTGCAAGGCTGTTCTTTGTTCTTTCAGCTCCTAGCGAACAATTAAAATCTTTGCAGGCTTTTTTTGAAAAATTTTCAGATGCAAAACAAACAACGATTCAAGCGATTGGTTCCAAGGTGGTGATGATTGGATCTCGTGAAACTGTAGAAAAGTTATTAGGTCTTTATCATGCAGTTTGGGAACAAGAACAAGGGAAAGTGGTTCGCTTGGTGCGGCTGTCTAAAATGAACATCCAAGAGGCGGAAAAAATATTAAAAACCTTTTTTTCTGATCCTGTGACGAAAGCACGTCCTAATTTTAACGGTGTGGGTGCTGATGAACTTTCTTTTCTTCCACTGCCTCAAGGCTTGGTTCTTGTCGGAGAAAACGACACCGTAGCTAGAGGAGAGAAGGTTTTGATGGATCTTGAACTTCAATTAGAGGACCCGGGAGAAAAGGTCATTTATTGGTATTCTTGTAAGCATAGCAATCCAGAAGATATCGCTCAGGTTCTAGAAAAGGTCTATGATTCTTTGGTGGGATCGGGTTTTGAGAAAAAAGGAGAGTCTTCGCAACTTTCTCATCCTGCGCAATCGTCTCAGATAGCAGCGCCTTCTCCTCAGCTCTCTTCAGAACCAAATCCTGCCCCTATGTTTCCAGGACAAAATACTGTTTTTAGTCCTGTTCTG
>CAYVDU010000030.1:5383-9886 GCA_964450765.1 uncultured bacterium
GTTCTGCCGGCGAATCCTCCTTTTGTTCAGCCGGGAACGATCGATCGAGCGCAGAAAATGGCGTTTGGAAATTTCATTGTAGATACGAAAACAACATCCATTTTGATGGTTGTTCGTAGAGAAGAGCTGCCCAAGATTAAGTCTCTTTTGAAAAAAATGGATGTGCCAAAGCGCATGGTGCAGCTAGATGTTCTTCTTGTGGAAAAGAAATTAACAGATAGGAAGGAAGTTGGATTCAATTTGCTCCAATTCGGAACAAATTCAAGTGGTAAAAAAGAGAATGCTATTTCTTTTGATACGAATGAAATGGGCATGAATAAAGGAGTTTTGAGCTACATTTTTAGCCGGCCAAGCGGCAAGTGGCCTGCGATGGATATTAAGTATAACTTTCTTTTGGCTCAGGAAGATATACGCATTAATGCAAATCCAACTGTCCTTGCCATCAATCAAACTCCGGCTACTGTTTCGGTTGTGGAGGAGATTTCGATCAATAATGGCGCTTTCCCGATACAGACCCAATCGGGAGTGTTGATTGAACAGTCGTTTACTCGAGCGCAATATGGAATTACGATTGTTTTAACTCCGACGATTCATCTTGCTGAATGCGGGGATGGCGAGGATCAGGGAGGATTTGTTTCTCTTTCAACGAATATTGAATTTGATACAACAAAACTCACTTTTAACGATCGTCCTCCTGTCACAAGACGTCATATTGAAAATGAAGTCTGCGTGGCTGATGGGGAGACAGTAATTCTTGGTGGATTGCTTCGAAAAATTGAAGAAGACAGTCGTGAGAAAATTCCATTTTTAGGAGATCTTCCGGGCATTGGGAAATTATTTGGCGCGGCGAAATCAAGAGAGAT
Source organism: uncultured bacterium (assembly GCA_964450765.1). Taxonomy (GTDB): domain Bacteria; phylum Chlamydiota; class Chlamydiia; order Chlamydiales; family SM23-39; genus DAIDHZ01. The sequence goes on from CAYVDU010000030.1 coordinate 6,247, forward strand.
CAGCACAGAAATGTTTATTTTCATCACACCTCGCATTATTCGAGATCCGGTGGAAGATCTGCGTCGGATTCGTAGTACTGAATATCAAAGAAGAGCTGGAGATTTGCCTGAATTCTTAGCTTGTTTGGATGATGCGAAAAAACAAGAAAGAAAGAGAGTCTTTGATCAGAGTCTTAAAACTCTGTTTGATATGTATTAAAGGATAGTGCACATGCCAGACCTTAAGTCGATCGCTGAAAAATTGGGAATTCCTGTTTATGAGGAAATTCAAGAATTTAGCTATGTGCGGGATCGTGTTGCAATCATCCCCTATCTTCTTGCAAAGCAAAAAAAAGTATTACCCCTAGATGAAGGATCTTTCGGAGTTTCCGTTGCTATGGCGGATCCTTTAGATTTTGAGACGATTTCTGAGCTTCGGCTTGTGCTCAAGAAACAAATTGTTGTTGTATTTTCTCCGATCGCTGTTATTGAGTCAGCCATTGAGCGTTGCTATCATCAGAAAGAAGAAGACACCAAACGTTTGTTTTCTGATTTGGACAAAAAAGAAAAGGGGGTAGGCGCCGAATCGTTGGAAGATTACGATCTTTTGGAGCAATCGAATGAAAATCCAGTCATTCGGATGGTGCATACTTTGATGATTGATGCAATTCAGCAAGGATCGTCCGATATCCATTTCGAGCCTACGGAAGAGGGACTTTCAATCCGTTATCGAATCGACGGTATTTTACAGCAAAAACATGTTCCTCCTCGTGAGTACCAATCTCAGATTTTAACCCGCTTGAAGGTGATGGCAAAGATGGATATTGCCGAGCACAGACTCCCTCAAGATGGAAGGATTAAATTGCGCTATGGGGGCAGGGAAATTGATTTTCGTGTAAGTACATTACCCATTGTTCATGGAGAGAGGATTGTGATTCGTATCCTGGATAAGGGGAATGTTGTTTTGGGATTGGATCGGATTGGAATGGGCGAGCTTCATTTAAGAGAGTTTCGTCAGTTAATCGATCGGCCTGAAGGAATCATTCTGGTGACAGGGCCTACCGGAAGCGGAAAAACAACCACTCTTTATAGCGCGATTTCCGAAATTAATGACGCAGATGTCAATATCATTACTGTGGAAGACCCTGTTGAATATAAGATCTCAGGCATCTCTCAAATGAATGTGAATCCACGGATTGAGCTTACTTTTGCCAAGGGGCTTCGTCATATTTTAAGACAAGATCCAGATGTGATTATGATTGGGGAGATTAGAGATCGGGAAACGGCGGAAATTGCGATCCAGGCTTCTTTGACAGGCCACCTTGTTTTTAGCACATTGCATACCAACGATGCTCCTTCGGCCCTGACTCGCCTGACAGATATGGGAATAGAACCTTATCTTTTGGCCTCTTCTATTGTTGGAGTTGTTGCTCAGCGATTGGTGCGGAAGATTTGTTCTTCCTGTAAAACATCGTACGTACCTGCGGATGAGGAATTGCAAGAGTTAGGGATTTCTAGAGATTCGTTACTTGGCGGCGTGCTTTATCGAGGGTGTGGTTGTTTTGCCTGTTTTGAGACAGGGTACAAAGGGCGTTTTGCGTTGTATGAACTGATGACGATTTCTTCTAAAATGAAAGCGCAAGTATTGAAAAGTCAAGATGCCGAAGAGCTGAGAAGAGTGGCTTTATCGCAAGGGATGCGTTCTTTATTTGAGAATGGAGTCGAGTGGGTATTAGAAGGATCGACGACTGGAGCAGAAGTGCTTCGAGTGACCCGAATGGCAGATGAAAGATAGATTGATTTTTACGTGAGGAGTTGAATTTATGTATTACTGTAAATTGTTATTTTCTTTGTTTGTTTTGTCTTTTTTTTCGCAGGCTTTTTCTGAAGACATGCAAGATTTTGAAAGTGATCTTTTGACAAAGAGTTACCATGAAGTGCCTTTTTCTTTAGGAAAGCAGCAAATCTCAATGATTATGCGGTCTTATTATGCTTTTCTTGAAGAACCTCCTGAGGTGGTTTCATATATTTGTATGAAGTTGGATCCAAAGAGTCGTCGTAGCGATCTTGGATATACCCAAAGAAAAAGCGAGTTTTCTCATTTTGATGATAAAGAATTCTTTCATTACCACCCGAAGATCTGGGAGGAGTATGGGGAATGGATTGAAGATCATCCTGTGGTGAAAGAGTTTCTTGTGCAGGCAGATATTGTGTGGAAAGCGGCTCAGGAAGCCCTCAGAACTCCTTTAAGTCTTTTGGATCGCCGTTATCCGGGACTTGCAGCTCAGTATTCTTCGAACCATCCACAATTTTTGATTCGGTTTCTTAAATATTCTCCAGGTAAGATTCGCGGTGCAGAGCTTGCTAAGGGGCATTTTGATGCAGGTTCGATGACTCTTGCAATTGCTGAAAGTTCCCCTGGTCTTCGTATTGGGAAAGATGCGCAAGATTTAAAGTCTGTAGCTCATAGCGAATATAAGGCTCTCTTCTTTTTAGCATCGACTTTTCAGAAACAGGTTGGAGATACCTTTTTTCATCCTGCTTGGCATGATGTAATTAGAGTCAGTGATAGCAAGATAGATGAATCTCGTTGGGCTCTTGTGTGTTTTCTTGAGGCTCCAAATGTGCGCCCCTTTAGCTGGGAGTCTAATCATCAAGACTCATCAATTATTGGGAATTAGATAAATATGCCCTTGTATTGTTTTGAGGCTGTGTCGGAAACGGGTAAAAAGATCAAAGGGTCTATAGATGCTGATCATTTGCAGGATGCTAAATTAAGACTTTCTCGAAGACAAATTGCTGTGCTTTCTGTGAGTCTTATTTCTGAAAAAGAAATGCGTCTTGTACTCACAAAAAAAGAGCTTCTTTCTTTGACTCGAGAAATGGAGAGACTTTTGCAGGCAGGACTTCCTTTATTTGAGGCTCTTTCTGCCTTGGAAGAGAAGTATCGCTCGCAGAAAATTCACAAGCTTCTTTTGGATCTTTGCGACAAAGTGCGCAGCGGGCAGTCGTTATCCGCATCGCTTCTTTCCCATCCAGGTATTTTTGATGTGCTATATGTTTCGATGATTGCGAATGCTGAAAAAACAGGAAGCTTGATTCATGCTCTTCAAGAAATTTCTTTGCTTCTTTCAAGACAGCTTCAGGTAAAAAAACAGATTGTTTCCGCATTTTTATATCCTTCTCTTCTTGCGTTGTTTTGTTTTGTGATCATGTCTTCTTTGTTGTTTTTTGTAATTCCTTCTTTAAAAGAGTTGTTTGAGGGAAGAGATCTTCATCCTTTTACTCAGTTTGTATTTGCTTGTAGTGATTTCGCTTGCAGATCTAAGGTTTTTTTGATGTTACTTTAGGGATCTGTTTTTTTTCTTCTCCTCGAGCAAAAAAAATGTTTTTTTCTCAGTTAGGGAAAATTCCTTTTTTGCGAGGATTTTTAGCGAAGGTCTCTCTTGTCCGATTTTGTAGAGCTAGCGCAACACTGTTGGAAGGAGGGGTTTCGGTGATAGAGGCTTTTGGACAGGCAAGGGCTGTGATGGATCATCCTATTTTAGAAAAAGTGATCGCGCAAGCAGAGGAAAAAATCGCAGAAGGGAAGCCCCTTCATGCAGCTTTTGAAAACCACTTCTTGATTCCTCCTTTGATTCCGAGAATGATTGCGATTGCC
>CAYVDU010000031.1:0-1086 GCA_964450765.1 uncultured bacterium
AGTTCCTATTCCTGAGTGTAGACTCATCCGAGCATCAATACAAAGACTCTTCATGTTATTTTCGGTTCAGCAGGATTCTTTGAGCTCCTCTTTTGATTGGCCAGAGTAGGATGTTTATAATGCGATACTTGACATGTAGCTGTATTATTTTTCTAGCAACACTCATGTTTACAATTTTGTGATAAATCATCACTTTTAGAGGAGGAATGTAGCCTGAAGAGGAATGCTGTTCTAGGCAATTTTCTAGAGTTTCTATCGAGTTTTTGGAAACCTGGAGAATATATTCTATTTTTTTTTCAAGGTATTGGATTTTTTTTTGTAATTCTTCTATTTCGTTGTTCATAGATTATTCACAGTAAACCATTTTTGTTTTTGGATTTAGATATGCCACGGCTGTGGCGATATTACTCGTCACATGGATGAAATAATGACTACTAGCTAATAGCCAAGCATCTATGATCACATCTTCAGCCATTTTTAGATTCCAAGATTGTTTGTCTTTTGCTGTAATGTGTTGTATTTGGAATCCCACTATATCTTTGATTCTCGAGGTTGCGTATTTAGAATCCTGTTCTTTTGATGTCCGTTTAGCTTCGGTATAATACACCAAATTTTCAGGGAATTTTTCTTTAAAATATTCAATAACAGATTCTAATTCTGTCGCTATGAATATTATAAAATTGTCTTTTTTAAGCTTCTCGTTATGAATGATTTCTGATATTTTTTCATAGTATAGTGAGATGGGGGGCATTTTCCCATCGATTTGTTCAATGCTATGACTTGGATGTTTGATGTGAGCTGCAATGACGATTTTATTGGAGAAGTGCTGATCTTTGAAAGTATTGATTTTGAATTGAATATGAGGTTGGAGTTGTATATAGCGAGAAACGTAGTTGTTGTATTTTTTTCTCCAATTCGAGAACTCTTTACTTTTGTATAAATTATACGCATGAATATATGTTAATAAAGGTTCTCTTTGTTCATTGCAGTCATTTGCTATAAACGCCCCTTCATAAAGCTGGCCTGAATTTTGATAGTCAGATTCTTCTATGTTGGAGTAAGGTAGGGGCTTGAATAGTTTAAGCC